>NZ_CADFEF010000007.1:0-238915 GCF_902833125.1 Burkholderia sp. BCC1640
GAGGATCAGCTCGCGGCCATCAAGCGCCCACACTTATCGGCTGTTAATTTTTAAAGAGCATTTCTGCGAGAAACCTGAAGTTTCCCAGCAGCGCTGCGTTTTCAGCAGCAGAGAAGCGAGATTATGAACCGTCTTTTTCAGCTCGTCAACAACTTTCTGAACTACTTCGTTGCGACGACTGGGGTTCAACTTCGTGTGCGCTGAGGTTCTACAACCTGCCCTCGTCCGCACCGCTTCCCTTCTCCTCCCGCGCCGCGTTTCCGTTAGCGCGAAAGAGGCGTGATTCTAAGCACCCGCCCCGGTCTCCGCAACCCCTTTGCGAAAATATTTTGAAAAAGCCCCCGTGCGCTACCGCGCACGGGGGCTTCGGGTTCACCGCACCGGACGATCACGCTGGCGACCGACACCCGTCGCTCACCAGCACCACCTAGCCACCGCCAAATCAGCGGTTCTTGAATACCGGCTTCCGCTTCTCGACGAATGCCGCCATCCCTTCCTTCTGATCTTCGGTCGCGAACAGCGAATGGAACAGTCGACGCTCGAAGTGGACACCTTCGGCCAGCGTCGTCTCGTACGCGCGATTCACCGACTCCTTGACCATCATGACAGCCGGCAGTGAAAACTCGGCAATCGTCGTCGCTGCGGCAATTGCTTCGTCGAGCAGTTTGTCGGCCGGCAGCACGCGCGATACGAGCCCTGCCCGTTCCGCCTCGGCCGCGTCCATGAAGCGCGCCGTCAGGCACATGTCCATCGCCTTCGCCTTGGACACCGCGCGCGGCAGACGCTGCGTGCCGCCTGCGCCCGGCATCACGCCCAGCTTGATCTCGGGCTGGCCGAACTTGGCCGTATCCGCTGCGAAGATGATGTCGCACATCATCGCGAGCTCGCAACCGCCGCCAAGCGCAAAGCCCGCCACGGCAGCAATGATCGGCTTGCGGATCTCGCGGACGGTCTCCCAGTTACGGGTGATGTAGTCGCCGCGATAAACATCCATATAGGAATAGGTCGCCATCATGCCGATGTCGGCCCCGGCCGCGAACGCCTTTTCACTCCCCGTCACGACGATCGCGCCGATCGCGTCGTCGGCGTCGAACGCTTTCAGCGCAGCGCCCAATTCATCCATCAGCGCATCGTTCAGCGCATTCAGCGCCTTCGGACGGTTCAGCGTGATCAGCCCGACTCGCCCCCGGGTCTCCACCAGGATGTTCTCGTAAGACATCTATTTCTCCTCGATCAATGAAATGAGAAACGCCTCGCACATGCGAATAGTTTGATGCTACCATTCTCAGACCAACCGGTCGGTTAATTAATCGATCCAACCCTTCCCTACGTCCATCAGGCCGCCGTCATGACCCATGCACTGTTCACGAAGCACGAAGACACGCTGAAACACGCCCTCGCCGCCATCGAGAGCCGCGGGTACTGGAGCCCGTTCGCGGAAATGCCGAGTCCCAAAGTGTACGGGGAAAGCGCCAACGCCGATGGCGAAGCGGCGTTCAAGGCACACCTCGGCAACACGTTCGTGCTCGACCAGCCGGCGTCCGCTGGAACCATCGGCGCGGAGCAGTCGCCGTACGGGATCGCGCTGGGCATCCGCTATCCGAAATCAACACCCGACGAGCTGATTGCCGCGGCCGCTAATGCCCAGCGTGCATGGCGCGAAGCCGGCCCGAGCGCCTGGATCGGCGTCAGTCTCGAAATCCTCGCACGGCTGAATCGCGCAAGCTTCGAGATTGCCTACAGCGTGATGCACACGACGGGCCAGGCGTTCATGATGGCGTTCCAGGCCGGTGGCCCGCACGCGCAGGATCGTGCGCTCGAAGCGGTCGCCTACGCTTGGGACGAGTTGCGCCGCATCCCCGCAGATGCACACTGGGAGAAGCCGCAAGGCAAGAACCCGCCGCTCGCGATGCACAAGCGCTATACGATCGTCCCGCGCGGCACCGGCCTCGTCCTCGGCTGCTGCACGTTCCCGACCTGGAACGGCTACCCCGGTCTGTTCGCCGACCTGGCGACCGGCAACACGGTGATCGTCAAACCTCATCCGGGCGCGATCCTGCCGCTCGCGATCACGGTCCGCGTCGCCCGCGACGTGCTGCGCGAAGCCGGCTTCGATCCGAACGTCGTTACGCTCCTCGCGACCGAGCCGAACGACGGCGCCCTCGTGCAAGACCTCGCATTGCGTCCTGAAATCAAGCTGATCGACTTCACGGGCAGCACGCAAAACGGCACGTGGCTCGAACGCCATGCCCATCAGGCACAGGTGTATACCGAGAAGGCCGGTGTCAACCAGATCGTGATCGACTCGACCGACGACCTGAAAGCCGCGGCCAAAAACATCGCGTTCTCGCTGGCGCTGTACTCCGGCCAGATGTGCACGGCACCGCAGAATATCTACGTGTCGCGCGACGGCATCCGGACGGCGGACGGCCATGCAAGCTTCGATGAAGTCGCCCAGGCGATCGCCGTCTCCGTGCAGAAACTGACCGGCGACCCGGCTCGCTCGGTCGAACTGATCGGCGCGATCCAGAACGACGGCGTGGCCGCGCGCATCGACGACGCCCGCAAGCTCGGCCGTGTGCTCGCCGACAGCCAGACGCTCCAGCATCCGACGTTCGCCGATGCTCGCGTGCGTACGCCGCTCGTGCTGCAGCTCGACGTGGCCGACCGCACAAAATTCACGCAGGAGTGGTTCGGCCCGATCTCGTTCGTGATCGCGACCGACTCGACCGCGCAGTCGCTCGATCTCGCCGGCGAAATCGCCGCGGAACATGGTGCGCTGACGCTCTCCGTCTACAGCACCGACGACAAGGTCCTCGACGCTGCGCACGATGCAGCGGTGCGTGGCGGTGTCGCGCTGTCGATCAACCTGACGGGCGGCGTGTTCGTCAACCAGTCGGCCGCATTCTCCGACTTCCACGGCACCGGCGCGAACCCGGCCGCCAACGCGGCGCTCGCCGATCCGGCGTTCGTCGCCAACCGGTTCCGTGTGGTGCAAAGCCGCGTCCATGTTGCGCCGAAGGCAGTACCTGCGGAAGCCGGCCAGACGGCATAACCCGAATGGCCGACGTGCAAACGCCGTCACGTTCTCTACCATGAACGAATCCGCCAACCGGCGGGTTCGTTGCACATCGACATCCCCATGACCGACGCCTACATCTGCGACGCGATTCGCACCCCCATCGGCCGCTACGGCGGCGCCCTGAAAGACGTTCGTGCCGACGATCTCGGCGCGGTGCCGCTCAAGGCGCTCATCGAACGCAACCGCAACGTCGACTGGTCGGCGATCGACGACGTCATCTACGGCTGCGCAAACCAGGCCGGCGAGGACAACCGCAACGTCGCGCGCATGTCCGCGCTGCTCGCGGGCCTGCCGACCGCCGTGCCGGGTACGACGCTGAACCGGCTGTGCGGCTCGGGCATGGACGCCGTCGGCACCGCCGCGCGCGCGATCAAGGCGGGCGAGGCGCGCTTGATGATCGCGGGCGGTGTCGAAAGCATGACGCGCGCGCCCTTCGTGATGGGCAAAGCCGCCAGCGCGTTCGCGCGCCAGGCCGACATCTACGACACGACGATCGGCTGGCGTTTCGTCAATCCGCTGATGAAACAGCAATACGGCGTCGATTCGATGCCGGAGACGGCCGAGAACGTCGCGATCGACTACGACATCAGCCGTGCCGACCAGGACCTGTTCGCGCTGCGCAGCCAGCAAAAGGCCGCACGTGCGCAGCAAGACGGCACGCTCGCCGATGAAATCGTCCCGGTGACGATTCCGCAGAAGAAAGGCGACGCGCTCGTCGTATCGCGCGACGAACATCCGCGCGAAACGTCTCTCGAAGCGCTCGCGAAGCTGAAGGGCGTCGTGCGGCCGGACGGCTCGGTGACGGCCGGCAACGCGTCGGGTGTCAACGACGGCGCATGCGCACTGCTGCTCGCCAACGCGGAAGCTGCCGATCAATATGGGCTGCGCCGCCGCGCACGCGTCGTCGGCATGGCAACCGCCGGCGTCGAACCGCGCGTGATGGGGATCGGCCCGGCGCCGGCCACGCAGAAACTGTTGCGCCAGCTCGGCATGACGATCGACCAGTTCGACGTGATCGAGCTGAACGAAGCGTTCGCCTCGCAAGGTCTCGCGGTGTTGCGCATGCTCGGCGTCGCCGACGACGATCCGCGCGTGAACCCGAACGGCGGTGCGATCGCGCTCGGCCACCCGCTCGGCGCATCGGGCGCTCGGCTCGTGACCACGGCGCTTCACCAACTCGAGCGTACGGGCGGCCGGTTTGCGCTCTGTACGATGTGCATCGGCGTCGGCCAGGGCATCGCGATCGCCATCGAGCGCGTGTAACCGGCGCGCCGCGCGCCTATAACGAAGTCATGAAGGAGACACTGCATGTCATATGAGGCAATCCAGCTCGATATCGATCAGACTGCCCGCGTGGCCACGATCACCCTCAACCGCCCGGACAAGCTGAACAGCTTCACGCGTGCGATGCACCGCGAACTGCAGTCTGCGCTCGATGAAGTCGAAACGGCCGGCGCACGAGCGCTGATCCTGACGGGTGCGGGGCGCGGCTTTTGCGCAGGCCAGGACCTGGCCGACCTCGATTTCACGCCTGGCGCGTCCACCGACCTCGGCACGCTGATCGACGAGCATTTCAATCCGCTGATTCGTCGCCTGCAACGCATGCCGGTTCCGGTGATCGCCGCCGTCAACGGCACGGCGGCCGGCGCCGGTGCGAATCTCGCGCTCGCCTGCGACATCGTCTTCGCAGCACGCTCGAGCAGCTTCATCCAGGCCTTCGTCAAGATCGGGCTCGTGCCCGATTCAGGCGGAACATGGTTCCTGCCGCAACGCGTCGGCATGGCACGCGCGCTGGGGCTCGCCTTGACCGGCGACAAGCTCGGCGCCGAACAGGCCGAACAATGGGGCTTGATCTGGCGTGCGGTCGACGACGATGCGCTCGCCGCGTCGGTCCGTCAGCTCGCCAATCAGCTCGCGCAGCAACCGGCGCTCGCGATCGCGTCGATCAAGCAATCGATGCGCGACAGCGTCACGAATACGCTCGACCAGCAGCTCGACCTCGAACGCGACCTGCAGCGCAAGCTCGGCCAGTCATACGACTACGCGGAAGGCGTGAAGGCGTTCATCGAGAAGCGTGCCCCGCGCTTCGAGGGGCGTTGACATGACCACCGCCAACGACACGCTCGCCCCCGACGCGCTCGCCCGCGCGACGGCGCGGGCCATGTACGACGCAGACGCCTGCAGCCGCGCGTTCGGCATGGAAATCGCCGAAGTGCGGGCCGGCTACGCACGCCTGCAGATGCGCGTACGGCCGGAATTCCTGAACGGACATCAGACCTGCCACGGCGGCATCATCTTCACGCTCGCCGATTCGACGTTCGCGTTCGCGTGCAACTCGTACAACCTGAATACCGTTGCGGCTGGCTGCTCGATCGAATACCTGCGTCCCGTACACGGCCACGACCTGCTGACGGCCGAAGCGATCGAGCAGACGCGCAGCGGCCGGCACGGCATCTACGACGTCCGCGTCACGAACCAGACAGGCGAAACGGTCGCGATGTTTCGGGGCAAATCGGCCCAGATCAAGGGCACGGTGCTGCCGGAAGAGCATTGACGTCCACGGCTCGCTCATAACAATCACTGGAGACAGGTATGACTACCCCGCTACCGCTCGAGCCGATCGAGACGGCCTCACGCGACGAGCTGACCGCACTGCAGCTCGAACGCCTGAAATGGTCGCTCCGGCATGCGTATGACCACTCTCCCGTCTATCGTCGCAAATTCGACGAAGCGGGCGTGCATCCCGACGACCTGAAGACGCTCGCGGATCTGTCGCGCTTCCCGTTCACGACCAAGAGCGACCTGCGCGACAGCTACCCGTTCGGCATGTTCGCGGTGCCACAGGACCAGATCTCGCGCATTCACGCGTCGTCGGGCACGACCGGCAAGCCGACCGTCGTTGGCTATACGGCGCGCGACATCGACACGTGGGCCAATCTCGTCGCGCGCTCGATCCGCGCGGCCGGTGCGCGGCGTGGCGACAAGGTTCACGTCAGTTATGGATACGGCCTGTTCACCGGCGGGCTCGGCGCACACTACGGCGCCGAACGCGCAGGGCTGACCGTGATCCCGTTCGGCGGCGGCCAGACCGAAAAGCAGGTGCAGCTGATCCATGATTTCCGGCCCGACATCATCATGGTGACGCCGAGCTACATGCTGTCGATCGCCGACGAGATCGAGCGCCAGGGCCTCGATCCCGCACAAAGCTCGCTGCGCATCGGCATCTTCGGCGCTGAGCCGTGGACCAACGACATGCGCGTGGCCATCGAGCAGCGGATGGGCATCGACGCGGTCGACATCTATGGGCTGTCCGAAGTGATGGGCCCCGGCGTCGCATCGGAATGCGTCGAGACGAAGGACGGCCCGACCATCTGGGAAGACTACTTCTATCCGGAAATCATCGACCCCGACACCGGCGAAGTGTTGCCGGACGGCGAACTCGGCGAGCTGGTCTTCACGTCGCTGACGAAGGAAGCCCTGCCGATCATCCGCTACCGGACGCGCGACCTCACGCGTCTGCTGCCCGGCACCGCACGCACGATGCGCCGGATGGAAAAGATCACCGGGCGCTCGGACGACATGATGATCGTGCGGGGCGTCAACGTCTTCCCGACGCAAATCGAAGAGCAACTGCTGAAACAGCGTGCGCTCGCGCCGCACTATCAGATCGTGCTGACGAAGGAAGGTCCGCTCGACGTGCTGACGCTCAACGTCGAGCCGTGCCCCGACACTGCCCCCGACACGGCGGCAATCCATGCGGCGAGACAAGCGCTCGCGCACGACATCAAGTCGCTGATCGGCGTGACCGCCGTGATCAACGTGCTGCCCGTGAACGGGATCGAGCGTTCGGTCGGCAAGGCACGCCGCGTGATCGACAAGCGCAAGGGCTGATACGCGCCCATCCCCCCGCTACCCGACCGCCGCCCGCAACAGCAATCGCGAAGCAAAAAAACAGCCCGACCGGCCAACGCCGATCGGGCTGTTTCACTTCGATGCCCGGCTACACGCATACGCCGGCGCCACCGCCCATCACGAATTCGGGAACAGCAGCCACATCCGGCCGATCTGCTTCATCCGTCCGGCCTGGTCGCCGGCGTCGTCGCCCAGCCCCCAGAAATAGTCGGCCCGCACGCCGCCCTTGATCGCGGAACCCGTGTCCTGTGCGAACACGAGCCGGTTCATCGGCGTATTCGTCAGCGGACGCGTGGTCTGCAGGAATACCGGCGTGCCGAGCGGGATCGACGACGGATCGACCGCGATCGAACGCTCCGCCGTGAGCGGCACGCCAAGTGCGCCGATCGGGCCGTCCGCGCCGCCGTGCGGTGCATCTTCCTTGGTCGGCATGTCGCGGAAGAACACGAATCGCGGATTCGTGTCGAGCAACGCGTCCACGCGAGTCGGGTTCGCCTTCGCCCACGCCTTGATGCCCTGCATCGTCGCCTGTGCGGGCGTCAGCTCGCCGCGATCGAGCAGCCACTTGCCGATCGAGCGATACGGCTGGTTATTGGTGCCGCCGAAGCCGACCCGCATCACCGAACCATCGTCGAGCAGCACGCGCCCTGAACCCTGCACCTGCAGGAAGAACGCCTCGATCGGATCGTCGACCCACACGAGTTCGTTGCCGTTCAGGATGCCTGCCCGCTCGAGCTGCGCGCGAGCGGGCAGCGCGGCACCGGCGCGATAGCCGGCCGGCCAGCGGTAGAGCGCGTACTGGTAAGGGCCACGACGCACGCGGGAGCCGTGCAGCAGCGGCTCGTAATAGCCGGTCACGAGCCCGTCGAGCGTGCCGTCGGTGTTCGCCAGCTGAAACGGCGTGAAATACGTTTCGAAGAATGCACGCGCGCTGCCGACGTCGAGCTCGTCGAGGCGATCGGCAGCCGCGCAGGCGCGCTGCCATGCCGGCTGGCGCGCGAGCCGCGCGCAGTTCTGCCGCAGCGCGGCCGTCGCGCCGATCAGCGAATCGTCCTGCCACCCCGGCACCTGCTGCCACTCCACCGGCGTGAGCCGCTTCGCGGCAACCTGTCCCGGCACGATCGCCGCGCCGGTCGGCGGCTTGAGCGCCGACGTCCGCGTCGGCGCGCCGCCGCATGCGGCAAGCAGCGCTGCCGTCGCGACCGCCGCAACCCAGCCGGCCGCCCGGGGCCCAAACCACATACAATGTTCGTTCTTGATGGAAACCGCCATGTCAGATTTTCTCGACCAATATCCGATGCTCATCTTCGCGCTCGAGGCTTTCGTAGCGCTTGCCCTGCTGATCTTCATCGTCGTGTGGACGTCGTCGGGCAGGAAGAAGCACGCCCGCGGCAACGACCGCCAGCCGCGCTGACCGGCCGCGCACGCTCAATGCAGCGTGCGCGGCATGTGCAGCGCGAACTCGTCGACCGGCGCGTCGAACCGCTCGCCGTCCTCCGCCACGCAGAAGTACGCGCCACGCATCGTGCCGACCGGCGTCGCGATCACGGCCCAGCTCGTGTATTCGAACTGTTCACCCGGCTGCAGCAGCGGCTGGTGCCCGACGACGCCGAGCCCCTTCACTTCCTGCACGTGGTTTTCGCTGTCCGTAATGATCCAGTGACGCGCGATCAGCTGCGCCGCGACCTGCCCGGTATTGCGGATGGTCAGCGTGTACGCGAATGCATATTGACGTCGATCGGGGTCGGATTGTTCCGGCAAGTAGCTGGTTTTCACCGAAACGGTGAACTGATACTGACTCATGGTGTTTCCGCTGTAGGTAACCGCCCGCGCCAACTCGAGCGGCGGGGCCGCGGGCGCGCCGCACTGGTTCGGCATTCTATGCGGAATCGGGCCGCAACCGCACGGCCCGTCGCCGCGCACCGGGTCGCCGGACGGTAGAATGGCGGTTTTGCGCCGCAGCGTCCCCGCTCCCCTGTCATGACTCAATTCCGCATCGCTCCCAGCATCCTGTCGGCCGACTTTGCACGGCTCGGCGAAGAAGTCCGCAACGTGGTCGCCGCCGGCGCCGACTGGATTCACTTCGACGTGATGGACAACCATTATGTGCCGAACCTCACGATCGGCCCGCTCGTCTGCGAGGCGATCCGCCCGCACGTGCAGGTGCCGATCGACGTGCATCTGATGGTGCGCCCGGTCGACCGGATCGTGCCCGATTTCGCGAAAGCCGGCGCGAACCTGATCAGTTTCCACCCGGAAGGCTCCGACCACATCGACCGCACGCTGTCGCTGATCCGCGATCACGGCTGCAAGGCCGGCCTCGTGTTCAACCCGGCGACGCCGCTGAACTATCTCGATCACGTGATGGATCGCCTCGACTTCGTGTTGCTGATGTCGGTGAACCCGGGCTTCGGCGGCCAGTCCTTCATTCCGGAAACGCTGAACAAGCTGCGCGAAGCGCGCGCCCGCATCGACGCATACACCGAGCGCACCGGCCGCGAGATCCTGCTCGAGGTGGACGGCGGCGTGAAGGCCGACAACATCGCGGAAATCGCGGCGGCCGGCGCGGACACCTTCGTCGCGGGTTCCGCGATCTTCGGCAAGCCCGACTACCGCAAGGTGATCGACGAGATGCGCGCCGCGCTCGCCACCGTCGAGCGGAGCTGACGCCGTGGCCGATTCCTCGCTGGCCGGCCAGGCACCGGCCGCAGCCGACGGCACGATCCGTTTCGCGAGGCCGCGCATCGACGCGGCGCTGATCGACCTCGACGGCACGATGGTCGACACGGCCGACGATTTCACGGCCGGGCTGAACGGGATGCTCGCGCAGCTCGGTGCGCCGGCCACGTCGCGCGACGAGGTGATCGGCTACGTCGGCAAGGGCTCCGAGCACCTGATTCAGAGCGTGCTGAAGCCGCGCTTCGCGCCCGACGAGGCGCACGCGCGCTTCGACGACGCGCTCGCGATCTACCAAACCGAATACGCGAAGATCAACGGCCGCCACACGCGCCTCTATCCGGACGTCGCAACTGGCCTCGACGCGCTGCGCGCAGCCGGCATCCGGCTCGCGTGCGTGACGAACAAGCCGCACCGCTTCGCGGTCGAGCTGCTCGAGCAATACGGGCTGATCGATCGCTTCGGCGTCGTGCTCGGCGGTGACAGCGTCGCGCGCAAGAAACCCGATCCGCTGCCGATGCTGACGGCATGCGACGCGCTCGGCGTCTCGCCGGACGCGGCCGTCGCGATCGGCGACTCGGAAAACGACGCGCTGGCGGGCCGCGCGGCGGGGATGGCGACGCTGACGGTGCCGTACGGCTACAACCACGGCAAAGCTATACAAACGATAAATTCGGATGGTATAGTCGATTCGTTGCTGGTCGCGGCCCGCGCGATTACCGCGCACAACGCCGGCCGGCCAACCATCTGATTATTTCTTCCATCCGCATGTTTCTGAATAAAAAACGGAGTCTGAGCAGCATCGACCGGGGAGCCTGGCCCTGGCGTCGCTGGTCGCGCTAACCTCTTCGATGAGGTACGCTGAGGCACGTCTTCAGCGCCGTTTTTTATCTCGCTGCGCATCCGCGCGCCGATCGTCGCACCACCTCGAGTTCTACCGCGTCCGAACGCTTGCGTTCAGGATCGGCCGCAGGCTCGCGACGTTCACGCCCGGAGTGCCGGCCGGCAACAGGCACTTCTCGATCGACCGCCCTTTCGCCGACGGCAGCCCGCGCAGCGTCAAGTGATCCCTGGCGCACTCCGCCGCTCGTCCCGAACAGGACCGGAACATGACCGAACTCGAATTCCAATCGCTGGCGAACGAAGGCTACAACCGCATCCCGCTGATCGCGGAAGCGCTCGCCGACCTCGAAACGCCGCTGTCCCTCTACCTGAAGCTGGCCCAGCCTGAACGCGCGGGCGCCAACTCGTTCCTGCTCGAGTCGGTGGTCGGCGGCGAACGCTTCGGCCGCTATTCGTTCATCGGCCTGCCCGCTCGCACGCTGGTGCGCACCCGCAACGGCGTGTCCGAAGTGGTGCGCGACGGCCAGGTCGTCGAGACGCACGACGGCGACCCGTTCGAATTCATCGAGTCGTTCCAGGCGCGCTTCAAGGTCGCGCAGCGCCCGGGCCTGCCGCGCTTCTGCGGCGGCCTCGCCGGCTATTTCGGCTACGACGCGGTGCGCTACATCGAGAAGAAGCTCGCGAACACCGCGCCGCGCGACGATCTCGGCCTGCCCGACATCCAGCTGCTGCTCACCGAGGAAGTCGCGGTGATCGACAACCTCGCCGGCAAGCTCTACCTGATCATCTACGCGGATCCGGCCCAGCCCGAGGCTTATACGAAAGCAAAGCAGCGCCTGCGCGAACTGAAGCAGCGCCTGCGCACGACCGTGCAGCCGCCGGTGACGTCGGCGAGCGTGCGCACCGAGACGTTCCGCGAGTTCAAGAAGGAAGACTATCTGGCCGCCGTGCGCCAGGCGAAGGAATACATCGCGGCCGGCGAACTGATGCAGATCCAGGTCGGCCAGCGGCTGACGAAGCCGTACCGCGACAATCCGCTGTCGCTGTATCGCGCGCTGCGTTCGCTGAATCCGTCGCCGTACATGTATTACTACAACTTCGGCGATTTCCACGTGGTCGGCGCGTCGCCGGAAATCCTGGTGCGCCAGGAGAAGCGCGGCGACGACCAGATCGTCACGATCCGTCCGCTGGCCGGCACGCGTCCGCGCGGCAACACGCCCGAGCGCGACGCGGAACTCGCGACCGAACTGCTGAACGATCCGAAGGAAATCGCCGAGCACGTGATGCTGATCGACCTCGCGCGCAACGACGTCGGCCGCATCGCGGAGATCGGCTCGGTGCAGGTGACCGACAAGATGGTGATCGAGAAGTACTCGCACGTGCAGCACATCGTCAGCTCGGTCGAAGGCAAGCTGAAGCCCGGCATGACGAACTACGACGTGCTGCGCGCGACGTTCCCGGCCGGCACGCTGTCCGGCGCGCCAAAGGTGCGCGCGATGGAACTGATCGACGAGCTCGAGCCGATCAAGCGCGGGCTGTACGGCGGCGCCGTCGGCTACCTGTCGTTCTCGGGCGAGATGGATCTCGCGATCGCGATCCGCACGGGCCTGATCCACAACGGCAACCTGTACGTGCAAGCGGCGGCCGGCGTCGTCGCGGACTCGGTGCCCGAATCCGAATGGCAAGAGACCGAAAACAAGGCGCGCGCGGTGCTGCGTGCGGCCGAACAGGTCCAGGACGGCCTCGATAGCGACTTCTGACCGGAGACTGACCATGCTGCTCATGATCGACAACTACGACTCGTTCACCTACAACCTGGTCCAGTACTTCGGCGAACTGGGCGAGGACGTGCGCACGTATCGCAACGACGAAATCACGCTCGACGAGATCGCGCGCCTGAACCCCGACACCATCTGCCTGTCGCCCGGCCCGAGCAACCCGCAGCACGCGGGCATCACGCTCGACGTGCTGCGCGAATTCGCGGGCAAGAAACCGATCCTCGGCGTCTGCCTCGGCCATCAGGCGATCGGCGAAGCCTTCGGCGGCCGCGTCGTGCGCGCGAAGACCATCATGCACGGCAAGGTGAGCCGGATCGAAACCGACTGCCGCGGCGTGTTCGCCGATCTGCCGAAGCATTTCGACGTCACCCGCTACCATTCGCTCGCGATCGAACGCGAATCGCTGCCCGACTGCCTCGAGGTGTCCGCGTGGACCGACGACGGCGAGATCATGGGCGTGCGTCACAAGACGCTGCCGATCGAAGGCGTGCAGTTCCACCCGGAATCGATCCTCTCCGAGCACGGCCACGCGCTGCTCGAGAATTTCCTGAAGCAGAATCGCGCAACGGCCCGCGCGACCGCGCCGGCAGCCTGACGGGAGACACACGATGACGATTACCCCGCAGGAAGCGCTGCAACGTACGATCGAACACCGCGAGATCTTCCACGACGAGATGTTGCACCTGATGCGGCTCATCATGCGCGGCGACATGTCGCCCGTGATGGCGGCCGCGATCATCACCGGGCTGCGCGTGAAGAAGGAGACGATCGGCGAGATCGCCGCCGCCGCGACCGTGATGCGCGAATTCGCGAACCACGTCGAAGTGCAGGACAACTCGAACTTCGTCGACATCGTCGGCACGGGCGGCGACGGCGCACACACGTTCAACATCTCGACCGCGTCGATGTTCATCACGGCCGCGGCCGGCGCGAAGGTTGCGAAGCACGGCAACCGCGGCGTGTCGAGCAAGTCCGGCAGCGCCGACGTGCTCGAGGCGCTCGGCGTGAACATCGACCTGCAGCCCGACCAGGTTGCCGCGTCGATCGCCGAAACCGGCATGGGCTTCATGTTCGCGCCGAACCATCATCCGGCGATGAAGAACATCGCGGCCGTGCGCCGCGAGCTTGGCGTGCGGACGATCTTCAACATTCTCGGCCCGCTGACCAACCCGGCCGGCGCGCCGAACCAGCTGATGGGCGTGTTCCACCCCGACCTGGTCGGCATCCAGGTGCGCGTGATGCAGCGCCTCGGTGCGCAGCACGTGCTGGTCGTGTACGGCAAGGACGGGATGGATGAAGTGTCGCTCGGCGCCGCGACGCTCGTCGGCGAATTGCGCGACGGCGAGGTGCACGAATACGAGATCCATCCGGAAGACTTCGGCCTGCAGATGGTGTCGAACCGCACGCTGAAGGTGGAAAATGCCGAGGAATCGCGCACGATGCTGCTCGGCGCACTGGACAACCAGCCGGGCGTCGCACGCGAGATCGTCACGCTGAACGCGGGCACCGCGCTCTATGCGGCCAATATCGCCGAATCGATCGCGGACGGCATCCAGCTCGCCCGCGAAGCGATCGCGAGCGGCAAGGCGCGCGCGAAAGTCGACGAACTCGTGCGTTTCACGCAGCAGTTCAAGCGCTGACTCCCTTTACGAATCAAGCAGGAACCCACATGAGCGACATTCTCGACCGAATCATCGCCGTCAAGCGCGACGAAGTCGCGGCGGCCATGCGCAGCACGCCGCTCGAGGCACTGAAACTGGACGCATCGACGCGCGACCTGCGCGACTTCGTCGGCGCACTGCGCGCGAAGCAGGCGGCCGGCAACGCGGCAGTGATCGCCGAAGTGAAGAAGGCGAGCCCGTCGAAGGGCGTGCTGCGCGAGCATTTCGTGCCGGCCGACATCGCGCGCTCGTATGCGGCTCACGGCGCCGCGTGCCTGTCGGTGCTGACCGACGAGCAATTCTTCCAGGGCAGCGTCCGCTATCTCGAGGAAGCGCGCGCGGCCTGCACGCTGCCGGTGCTGCGCAAGGACTTCATCGTCGATGCGTACCAGATCCTCGAAGCGCGCGCGATGGGCGCCGACGCGATCCTGCTGATCGCCGCCGCACTCGACACGCCGCTGATGCAGGACCTCGAGGCGTATGCGCACTCGCTCGGCCTCGCGGTGCTGGTCGAAGTTCACGACCGCGACGAGATGGAACAGGCGCTGACGCTGAAGACACCGCTGCTCGGCATCAACAACCGTAACCTGCGCACGTTCGAGACGACGATCCAG
Organism: Burkholderia sp. BCC1640; assembly: GCF_902833125.1. NCBI lineage: Bacteria > Pseudomonadati > Pseudomonadota > Betaproteobacteria > Burkholderiales > Burkholderiaceae > Burkholderia > Burkholderia sp. BCC1640. The sequence goes on from NZ_CADFEF010000007.1 coordinate 14,567, forward strand.
ACCACGCTCGACATGCTCGACATGATTCCGGCGGACCGCATGGTCGTGACCGAGTCGGGCATCCTGTCGCGCACCGACGTCGACACGATGCGCGCGGCGAACGTGAATGCGTTCCTCGTCGGCGAGGCGTTCATGCGCGCCGATCAGCCGGGCGAGGAACTCGCGCGGATGTTCTTCTGATGGCGATCGAAAAGGAAATCAAGCTCGCGCTGCCGGCCGGCGAGGCCGATGCGGCGCGGCGCTTTTTCGAGACGCTGACCGGCGAAGCCGGCGATGTCATCGCGCTCGCGAACGTCTACTACGACACGCCCGATCTCGCGCTGGCCCGTTCGAAGAGCGCGGTGCGCGTGCGCCGCACGCCGCATGGCTGGCTGCAGACGTTCAAGACGGTCGGCAGCGCGGAAGCCGGCCTGCATCGCCGCCATGAATGGGAGTTGCCCGTCGCCGGCGATGCGCTCGAAATCGACGCGCTCGTCGCTGCGTGCGACGTGCCGAACGCTGCCACCGCGCTGCGCGACGCTGCGCCGGCGCTGCACGCGCTGTTCCGGACGGATTTTTCGCGTACGCTGTGGCGCATCGCAATCGGCGGCGCAACCGTCGAAGCCGCGGTGGACGTCGGCGAGATCGTCGTCCAGGCGGAAAGCGATACGCGCCGCGAACCGATCAGCGAAATCGAACTCGAATTGATCGACGGCCCGGAAGCGGCGCTCGCGACACTCGCCGCCGAACTGCAGCAAGCGCTGCCGGGCCTCGCCCCCGAAAACATCAGCAAGGCGCAGCGCGGCTACCGGCTGCGCGCGCAATAAACCCGCATCACGCATGGCAACCCGCAAGACTCTCCGCACGCCGCAACAGGCGTCGCTGTTCGACGATCCCGTGCCGGAAACGGCGCAGGACGATGTTTCCGCCCCGGCGCCCGCGCCGGCCGCGGCCGGGCGCAAGCCCGCAAGGAAGGTCGCGGCAACCGCCCCGGTTTCCGCGGCGCCGCAGCCCGCTGCCGCGCACGTCCCACACCTCGCCGCGCAGTTCGACGCGCTGCCGGCCGTCTGGCGCGACGTGCTGAAACCCTTCACCGACAGCGACGCGTATGCACCGCTGTGCCGCTTCGTCGACGACGAACGCGCGGCCGGCAAGACCGTCTACCCGACCGACGTGTTCCGCGCGCTGCGCCTGACGAGCCCGGACGACGTGAAGATCGTGATCCTCGGCCAGGATCCGTACCACGGCGACGACCGCGGCACGCCGCAGGCGCATGGCCTGGCGTTCTCGGTGCCGCCGGCCGTGCGCACGCCGCCGTCGCTGCGCAACATCTTCAAGGAAATCGCCGCGAATTTCGGCCACGACACACCGCGTCACGGCTGCCTCGATACCTGGGCACGCCAGGGTGTGCTGCTGCTCAACACCGTGCTGACGGTCGAGCGCGGCGCGGCCGCGAGCCACGCGAGGCGCGGCTGGGAGCAATGCACGGACACGCTGATCCGCGAACTCGCCAGCCGCCATCGCGGCCTCGTGTTCATGCTGTGGGGCGCGCATGCGCAGGCGAAGCGCGCGCTATTCGATGCGAGCGCGCATTGTGTGCTCGAGGCGCCGCATCCGTCGCCGCTGTCCGCACACCGCGGCTTCCTCGGTTGCCGCCACTTCGCGCTCGCGAACGACTATCTGGTCAAAGCGGGTCGCGAGCCGATCGACTGGCGCCTGCCGGAGGTGGCCGAAACGCTCGCGTAGCCGTTCCGCGTCGAGTTTCCCGCTTTCGCCTGCATCATGTGAAAACGCCGCGCCCCCTTTCGGGACGCGGCGTTTTTTTCATCTGGCGACGCAGCGGGTGCAACGCACCCGCATCGGCCTTACGCGGCAGCGATCGCTTCACGGGCGCCCGCAAGCGCGGCGCTTTGCGCATCCGGCCCGAGATTCAGGCCTTCCGCGTGGATGAAGCTCACGTCGGTCAAGCCGATGAAGCCGAGGAACGTGCGCAGGAACGGCGTCTGGCTGTCGTTCGGCGTACCCAGGTACTTGCCGCCGCGCGCCGTCACCACGTGAACCTTCTTGCCCTTGATCAGGCCTTCCGGGCCGTTCTCGGTGTAGCGGAACGTGACGCCTGCGCGGGCGATCCAGTCGAAATACGTCTTCAGTTGCGACGAGACACCGAAGTTGTACATCGGTGCGCCGATCACGATGATGTCGGCAGCCTGCAGTTCGGCGATCAGTGCATCGCTCTTCGCGACGATCGCATTCTGTTCCGCGCTGCGCTGGTCGGCCGGCGTGAAGAATGCGCCGAGCACCGATTCGTCGAGGTGCGGCAGCGCGTCGGCCAGCAGGTCGCGAACCACGACGGTCGCGCCGGGGTTCGATTGTTGCAGCTTTGCCGTCAGTTCGTTGGCCAGCAGCGTGGATTGCGCACCTTGCGAGCGCGCCGCGGAATTGATTTGCAGAATGGTCGTCATGTCAGGCTCCGGTTTGGTTGCGCTTCGGTAGCGCGAGTGACGCCATTGTGCGTGGCCGCATGATCGCGAAAAAGCGGGCTCAAGGCGACGGATTGTTGCAACAGCAGAACAATCACTGATCGCGCCCCGAAACCCGCTCGCGCATGCTCAGCCCTTCAGCCAGGCTTCCCGGGCCTTGTGCGCGGCAGCCGGCTTGGCGGCCGCCGTCAGCCGGTAGCGCGCGACTTCCGGGCCGTCGAGCTTCAGCTTCGCGGTCCGCAGCTCGTCGCGGCGGAATGCGTGCACCTCGACCTTGTCGCCCGGGCGGTAGCGTGCGAGCAGCGTGTCGAGGTTCGTGCCGGTGACGCGCAATCCGTCGAGCGCGATCAGCGTGTCGCCGGCCGACAGCCCCGCGCGATGCGCACCGCCGCCTTCGTAAACCGCCGCCAGCGTGCAGTCCGCGCCGCCGCGCGGGCGCGCGCCGATCGTCGGCTTCGCAGCCGCGCCAGGCGCGACCTCGGGCGCGAGCGTCACGCCGAACGGCGCGAGCAGGTCGGCGAGCGGCAGGTCGCGCGTGCCGTGCACGGCGTCGGCGAACAGCCGGCCGAGCGCGACGCCCGTCGCTTCCTCGATCAGCGTCTCGACCTCGTTTTCCTCGACGCCCGCCTGCTTGCCGCGATAGAACTCGCGTCCGTAGCGTTGCCACAGCAAGCGCATCACGTCGTCGAGCGACTTGCGGTTGCGCGTCTGCGCGCGGATCGCGAGATCGAACGCGAGCGCAACGAGCGAACCCTTCGTGTAGTAGCTGACGATCGCGTTGGTCGCGTTCTCGTCCTGGCGGTAGTACTTGATCCACGCGTCGAACGAGCTTTCCGCGATGCTCTGCTTCAGCCGCCCTGTGCCGCGCAGCACACCGCCGACGGTACGGCCGAGCGCCGCGAAATATTCGTCCTGCGACATCAGCCCGCTGCGCACGAGCATCAGATCGTCGTAATACGACGTGAAGCCCTCGAACAGCCACAACAGCGACGTGTAGTTTTCGCGCGCGAGGTCGTACGGCACGAACGCGGCCGGCTTGATGCGCTTCACGTTCCACGTATGGAAATACTCGTGGCTGCACAGGCCGAGGTACGTGCGATAGCCTTCCGTCGTTTCCGGCCTGCCCTTCACCGGCAGATCGGTGCGGTTGCAGATCAGCGCGGTCGACGCACGGTGCTCGAGGCCGCCGTAACCGTCGCTGACCGCGAGCGTCATGAACACGTAGCGGTCCATCGGCGCCTTTTTCGATTTCGGCTCGAACAGCGCGATCTGCGCCTCGCACACGCGCTTCAGGTCGGCGCGCAGCCGCTCCATGTCGAGCTGCGTCACGCGCCCGGCGACCACGATGTCGTGCGGCACGCCGTGCGCGTCGAACGTCGCCAGCGCGAATTCGCCGATCGTCACCGGATGGTCGGCGAGTTCGTCGTAGTTCGACGCGCGGTACGCGCCGAACCCGTAGCGCCGGGTGCCGCGCGCCTCGGGCAGCGACGTACCGACGCGCCACGCGCGGAACGCCGGGCCCGCCGGTTTCGCGATGTCGACCTCGCACGGCGCATCCTCGCGGCCGGCAACGCTCAGGAACACGGCCGTGGCATTGAAGAAGCCGCCCGATTCGTCGAGATACGCGGAGCGGACCGACAGGTCCCACGCGTACACGTCGTAGCGCAGCGTGAGCGCGCCGTTCACCGGCGCGGCCTGCCACGTGTTCTTGTCGGTTTTCGCGATCCGCACCTTGCGGCCCGCGTCGTTGAACGCGGCGAGCGTCACGATGTTGCGCGCGAACTCGCGCACGAGGTAGCTGCCCGGAATCCACACCGGCAGCGAGAAGCGCTGGCCTTCGGGATCGGGATCGGCGACCGTCACCGACACTTCGAACAGGTGCGCGGCAAGATCTTTCGGGGCAATCGAATAACGGATCGGCTGGGTCATCGTGGGAATCGGACGAAAATCGGACGGAATACGGCGGCGGAAACGAAGAGAGGCGCCGGCGGATGTCGCGGGCGCCCCTCGCTGGCCGGGCCATGCGGCCCGGCGTGTCGGTCGGTTACTTGCTCGACGCGAGCGCCTGGTTCAGCTGATCGGCCGACACCGCGCCCGGCAGGCGGCGGCCGTCGGGCAGGAAGATCGTCGGCGTGCCGGTGACGTTCATCCCGCGGCCGAGCGCGAGGTTCTTGTCGAGCGCGGTCGTATCGCAGGTGCCGGCGCCGGTCGGCACGCGATGGTCGAGCATCCAGCCTTCCCAGGATTTCGCGCGGTCGGTCGCGCACCAGATCGCCTTCGACTTCGCGGTCGAATCGGGCGACAGAACCGGGTACAGGAACGTGTAGACGGTCACGTTGTCGATCGACTGCAGCGTCGTCTCGAGGCGCTTGCAGTACGGGCAGTTCGGATCGGAGAACACCGCGATCTTGCGTGCGCCGTTGCCCTTGACGACCTTGATCGCGTTCGCGAACGGCAGGCTCGCGAAGTCGATCTTGTTGAGGTCGGACAGGCGCGCGTCGGTCAGGTTCTTGTGCGTCTTGGTGTCGACGAGATCGCCGAGCAGCACGTAGTCGCCGGCGGCATCGCTATAGATGATCTGCGTGCCGAGGTTCACTTCGTACAGGCCCGCGACCGGCGATTTCGACACGCTCTTGATCGGTGCGTCGTTGCCGAGTCGCGCTTGCAGCGTGGCTTTCAGCTTGTCGGTGGTCTGGTCGGCCTGCGCGGTGCAGCCGAGCGTCGCCATCGTGACGGCCAGCGCCAGCGATGCGATGCGGATCGTTTTTTTCATCCTGTAGTTCCTTCAGCTCAATCGGGGTGCACGTCACAGTGTACGCCGTAACGGAACCCTGTCCGACAGGCCGAAGGCGCGAAGGTTCGATCAGCCGAGCGCGGCCGACACGAGCCAGCGCTTCACGAGCGGTTGCGCACCGACGAACGCCATACCGGCATTGCGCACCGCCTTCGCAAGGGAGCCGGGCACAGCGAACAGCCGCTGCAGCCCGTCGGTCGCGACCATCAGCGCGCGGATGTCCTCGCGGCGCGAACGCTCGTAGCGGCGCAGCAGCACCGTATCGCCGAGGTTGCGGAAGCTCTCCTTGTTCGCGATCGCGTCGGCGAGCGCCGCGACGTCGCGCAGCCCGAGGTTCATCCCCTGCCCCGCGAGCGGGTGGATCAGGTGTGCGGCATCGCCGACCAGCGCGACACGCGGGGCGATCAGCTTGTCGACGGTCTGCAGCGCGAGCGGGAAGCCGGCCGCCGGCGTCACGCATTCGAGCGCGCCGAGCTGGCCATGCGACACGCGCTCGACTTCGGCCGCGAGCTGCGCGGGATCGAGCGTAAGCAGTTCGTCCGCGTGCGCGGTGTGCGCGGACCACACGAGCGATACGTGACCGTCCGGCAGCGGCAGCAACGCGATGATCTCGCCTTCGTGAAACCACTGGCAGGCCGTCTCGCGGTGCGGCAGCGACGCCTTGAAGTTCGCGACGACGCCCGTCTGCCGGTAATCGCGCCGCTCGACCTTGGCCCCCATTTGCGAGCGCACCCACGAATGCGCGCCGTCCGCACCGACCACGAGGTCCGCTTCGAGCACCTGGCCCGACGACAGCGTGAGCACGGCCGCGTCGTCGCGCACGTCGAAGCCCTGCGCGCGCGCATCGAACCACGTGAGGTTCGGCTGGAACCGCAGCGCTGCGTCGAGCGACGTCTCGATCAGCGACGATTCGGCGATCCAGGCCAGTTGCGGCACGGAAGCCTGGTACGCGGAGAAATGCAGTTCCGCGTGCGCATCGCCGTATACGCGCATGTCGTAGACCGGCGCGAGCCGGCCATGGTCAAGCGCCTGCCAGACCCGCAGCCGCTCCAGCAATGCCTGCGAGCTGGACGACAGCGCGTAGATGCGCGTGTCGAACGCGAGATCGGCGGGGCGCGGCGTGGCCGGCTGGGCGAGCAAGGCGGTCTTGTAGCCGGACTGGGTCAGCGCGAGCGCGGCTGTCTTGCCGACGAGCCCGCCGCCGACCACGGCGACGTCGAAGGTGTGGTGGGCAGTCATGGCGGGCATTATAGCCGTGGGGCCAATCCCTTACGCGGCCGGACTTTGCGGGAAATCAGCATAATCGCGAGCCGGCCCGGCAGCGCGGCGGCCCGTCGCATCGGGCATTCGGGGGAAGGCCGGAAACCGGGGCGTCGGCACGGTACAATAGCGCCTTTGAACGTCGGCCCGCCGCGCCCCACGCGCCGGCCGTCCCTATTTTCCCGCGCCGCCGTGCCCTGTCCGGCCGCGCCGCCTTACCCGTCCGAAGGATTCCATGAGTCTCAAATGCGGCATCGTCGGCTTGCCCAACGTCGGCAAGTCCACCCTGTTCAATGCGCTGACCAAGGCCGGCATCGCCGCCGAGAACTACCCGTTCTGCACGATCGAACCGAACGTTGGCATCGTCGAGGTGCCGGACGCGCGCCTGAAGGCGCTCGCCGAAATCATCAACCCCGAGCGCATCGTGCCGGCCGTCGTCGAATTCGTCGACATCGCGGGCCTCGTCGCGGGCGCCAGCAAGGGTGAAGGCCTCGGCAACCAGTTTCTCGCGAACATCCGCGAAACCGATGCGATCACGCACGTCGTGCGTTGCTTCGAGGACGACAACGTCATCCACGTCGCCGGCAAGGTCAGCCCGATCGACGACATCGAAGTGATCAACACCGAACTCGCGCTCGCCGACCTCGGCACCGTCGAGAAGGCGCTCACGCGCTACTCGAAGGCCGCGAAGTCGGGCAACGACAAGGAAGCGGTGAAGCTCGCCGCGGTGCTCGAAAAGGTTCGCGCGCATCTCGACCAGGGCAAGGCCGTGCGCGGCCTCGACCTGTCGGACGACGAGCAGGCGCTGCTCAAGCCGTTCTGCCTGATCACCGCGAAGCCGGCCATGTACGTCGCGAACGTGAAGGACGACGGCTTCGAGAACAACCCGCACCTCGAAGCGGTGCGCAAGTACGCTGAAAGCGAGAATTCGCCGGTGGTCGCGGTGTGCGCGGCGATCGAAGCGGAAATCGCCGATCTCGACGATGCGGACAAGGAAGCGTTCCTCGCCGACATGGGCATGGAAGAGCCGGGCCTCGACCGCGTGATCCGCGCGGGCTTCAAGCTGCTCGGCCTGCAGACCTACTTCACCGCGGGCGTGAAGGAAGTGCGCGCGTGGACGATCCACATCGGCGATACCGCGCCGCAAGCGGCCGGCGTGATCCACACCGATTTCGAGCGCGGCTTCATTCGCGCGCAGACGATTGCATTCGACGATTTCGTCGCGTACAAGGGCGAACAGGGTGCGAAGGAAGCCGGCAAGATGCGCGCGGAAGGGAAGGAATACGTCGTGCACGACGGCGATGTGATGAACTTCCTGTTCAACGTCTGATACGTGCAATGCGGATGCCGTGCGATACGCACGGCATCGCGCGATGCGCATCCGGCACGAAAAGCAAATGGGCCGATTGGCAAATGCCAATCGGCCCATTTTTCATTCACGGACTTGCCCGTCGACCCAAGGCGAGCACCCTGCCCGCCTTCGGATCGTCATCACGTCGCCGACACCCGCCGCCCCGCACCTGCGCGCGCATCGCGACCGCGCTTGTTCAACCACGAAGCAAACAGCACGAGCAGCGCGAGCACGGCCGTCGCACCGACTTCCATCCGGTGTTCCTCGCTGACGAACATCACGGTCAGCGTGCCGCAGATGAACAGGATCACCGCCCACGTGAGCCACGGGAACAGCCACATCCGCAGCGTCAGGTCGGCGCCGCCCGATTCGAGCGTCTTGCGCATCCGCAGCTGCGAGATCGCGATCACGAGATACACGAGCAGCGCGATCGCGCCCGACGTCGCCAGCAGGAAGCCGAACACTTGCTCCGGCATCAAATAGTTCGCGATCACGGTCACGAAACCGAATGCGGTCGATGCGAGCACGGCCGCGCGCGGCGTGCCGGTCGAATCGGTGCTGTGCAGGAACGCGGGCGCGTCCTTGCGCTTGGACAGCGAGAACAGCATCCGCGACGCGGTGTACAGCGCGGAATTCAGGCAGCTCGCGACCGACACGAGCACGATCACGTCGATGATCGCCTTCGCGTTCGGAACGCCGATCAGCTCCATCGCGCGCTGATACGAGCCGTGCTTCGGCAGCAGCGGATCGTTCCACGGCACGATGGCCGCGACGACGAGGATCGAGCCGAGATAGAACAGCGTGATACGCCAGATGACGGAGTTCGTCGCACGCACGATCTGGCGTTGCGGGTTGTCCGATTCGGCGGCCGCGATCGTCACGATCTCGGTGCCGAGGAACGAGAACATCGTCGTCAGCATCGCCGCGAGCACCGCGCCGGCGCCGTTCGGCATGAAGCCCTGGTGCGCGAAGAGGTTCGACACGCCCGATACGGCCGGCGCGGGCACGATACCGACGATTGCCGCGCCGCCGATGCACAGGAACACGACGATCGCGACGACCTTGATCAGCGCGAACCAGAATTCGAATTCGCCGTAGTTCTTGACCGAGAAGAGGTTGGTGATCGTCAGCAGCAACGTGATGCCGAGCGCGAAGATCCAGGTCGCGACGCCGGGGAACCACGCATTGAGAATGGTCGCGGCGGCCGTCGCCTCGATCGGGATCACGAGCACCCAGAACCACCAGTACAGCCAGCCGATGGTGAAGCCGGCCCAGTGACCGATCGCGCGATCGGCATAGGTCGAGAACGAACCGCTGTCCGGATGCGCGACGGCCATCTCGCCGAGCATGCGCATCACCAGCACGACCAGGACGCCTGCGATCGCATACGCGAGGATCGAAGCCGGGCCGGCTTCCGCGATCGCGTGGCCGGAGCCGACGAACAAACCGGCGCCGATGACGCCGGCAATCGACATCATCGTCACGTGACGCTGCTTCAGACCGGTGCCGAGGCCTGTGTTGCTTCCACTCATGTGTCTCTCTCCAAAAAACGGTTCCGATATGACCGGGTGTCGCGTGAAGGCGGCGCGGGATTTGTCGTTGTTGAATCCGGCAGCCCGCCGCGCATGCGCGGCACGCGGGCAGGGAGCCGGATCGAGCCTGTTCCGGTCGGTGCGCGACGCAGTCTGCGAAGCTGCGGGTGCGATGCGGCACACGGGGCGCCGGCGCATCGCGTGCGCCCTTTCCGTCGGCTGTCGGTCAGCCGCCTTCGAAGCGAAGGAGTGTAAGCATCAAACGGTTCTTGACTAAGAACCAATTGAAGAATTTCGATGGAACCACTTGTTGCATCGACACGAACCGATGCAACGCTTGGTCCGGTTCGGCGTTCGCTTGTGCGGCGCCGGATCGGGAAATGTGCGGTGAGACACGCCCGCGCGACACCGCAACGAACGCATTCCGTCGACAAGGCTTGCGTGCCGCGCAGGCGCTGCGCCGGATGCTCAGGTCGCGCCGCCCGGCCCTGCGTCCCGCCATTTGGCCGGCACGATCGCGTGCCATTCTCGCAGGAGCAGGTTTTTCACGGCGTCAGGATGCGCGGCCGACAGGCGCACCAGCACGATCGGCCAGCCCGCATAGTGGTCGGTCACGTAATACACGTCGGGCTCCGATTCGATCAGCCACGCGCGCTCGTCGGGGCCGACGCCCTTCACGACGAGCGTGTCGCCGTCCTCGCGCAGGCGCGCGAGCATCTTGCCCTTCACCCTGAGTGCGGGCGTGCCGTACGACGTGCCTTCCTCGACACCCCGCCATGCCAGCGCGATCCGCCGAACTTCATCGAATGTCACGATGCGCCTCCGCCCGTTGGTAATCGACGTCCCGGACAACGTAGCGGAAATTGTGGCAGACGCCTAGCCAAGCGGCGTCCCGCCGAGCGCCCGGCGACGCGCGTCTAGCGGCCGGCCGCGTGCGCCGCCAGCGGCGCGCGACCGGTGGCCGCAACGATCGCGAACGCGATCGCATTCGCGGCCGCGCTGGCCAGGATCTGCACGAGATAGCCGCCGCCCGCGTCGTAGATGAAACCGGCGGCAGCAGGCCCGATCAGCGTGCCGAACGCGACGCTCGTGTACAGCATGCCGATGATCGCGCTCACGTTGCGGCCGCCGAAGTAGTCCATCACGACGGCCGGCAGCACGGCGACCCAGCCACCGTAGAACACGCCGAACACGAGTGCGAACGCGGCCAGCGTCGCGACGCTCCCGGCGCCGGCCCACGCGACGAGCGCGACGGCCATGCCTGCGAACATCGCGAGCAGCGACGCGCGACGGCCGAAGCGGTCGGCGACGCCGCCGAGGAAGAAGCGCCCTGCCGTGCTGCCGACACCGATCGCGCCGAGCAGCAGCACGGCCGTCGACGGCGCGACGCCATGATCGAGCGCGTACGGCACGAGATGCACGAACGGCACGAACACGCCGAACGAGCAAACGAGGCATGCCGCATACAGGCTCGCGAACGGCCGCGACGTGACGGCTTCGCGCACGGTCGCGCCGGCGGGCGCGGATGAAGCGGCACCAGCCAGCCCGTCGCCCGATTGCGCACGCGCCGCATCGCCGTCGGGCAGCAATCCGCGCCCGCGCGGATCGTTCTCGATCAGCAGCGACATGCCCGCACCCACCACCACCGCGATCGCCGCGAGGGTGACGTACGCGCCGCGCCAGCCGACGTGCGCGATCAGCGCGGATGCGAGCGGCGGCATCACGAGCGTGCCGACGCCAATCCCCGCGACCGCGAGCCCCGACGCGAAGCCGCGCCGCCGCACGAACCACCGTTGCACGGCGCCGACGGCCGGCACGTACGCGCAGCCGACGCCGAGGCCGACACCGAGCCCGTACGCGACATAGACCTGCAGCAGCGTATGCGCGGCACCGGCCGCCGCGAGACCGGCGGCCGTCAGCAACATGCCGGCGACGGCGAGCCGCCGGGAGCCGAAGCGATCGGCAAGCGGGCCGCTGACGATGCCGAAGCCGAAATACAGGAAGCCGGCCAGCGAGAACACGAGCGAGATCTGCCCGCGCGATGCGGCGAAATCGCGCTGCAGCGATTCGACGAACGCGCTGAACGTGTATGCACTGCCGAAGCCGACGAACGTGACGGCGAACGCCGCCGCCACCACATACCAGCCGTAGAAGACGCGCGATGCGCGCAGGCCGTTCATGACGATCCTCCTCTCAGGTTCCGCCGGACGCAGCACGGCGCCCGGATTGCCTCATGGATATAGTTGAACTATGTTGATCGCATCGACAGCGCAAAACCCGCTCACGACGATACGATCCAATGCAACAACGGTACTCGTGCATGCTCGTCGCCTCAAACGATATTTCGTCGGTCTTTCGATTTAGAAAAACTCAATGATCCGTTCCCGCCTGCCACCGCTCAACGCGTTGCGTGCGTTCGAGGCTGCCGCCCGCCACCTGTCGGTGAAATCGGCGGCCGAGGAGTTGTCGGTCACGCCGGGTGCGGTGAGCCAGATGATCCGCACGCTCGAGGCGCACCTCGGCGTACAGCTGTTCGAGCGCGTGAATCGCGGCATCCTGCTGACCGCCGCGGGCCGCGACTACTTGCCGCCCGTGCGCAACGCGTTCCGGCAAATCGCCGACGCGTCGCAGCGCGTGTCGGGTGCCGCCGACAGCAGCGTGCTGACGGTGAGCGTCACACCCTTTTTTGCGTCCGCGTGGCTCGTGCCGCGCCTCGCGCAGTTTCGCGACGCGTGCCCGGGCGTCGACCTGCAGATCGTCACGAGCCACGCGCTCGCCGATTTCTCGCGCGACGGCGTCGACGTCGCGATCCGTCACGGTCTCGGCCGCTACATCGGCCTCTGCAGCGAACGGCTGCTGACCGTGGAGATCGTCGCGCTTGCGGCGCCGGCACTCGTCGCGCGGCTGGGCATGCCGGCCACACCCGCCGAGCTGGCCGGATGGCCGCATCTGCACGATGCCGAGCGCAAGGGCTGGCACATCTGGTTCGACGCGCAGCGAATCGCCGATTTCGGCCCGCCGCGCGGCCCCGCATTCGACGATTCCGGCCTATTGCTGCAAGCGATCCTCGCCGGCCAGGGCGCCGGCCTGCTGCCGGCGGCGATGGTGCGCAACGAGCTCGCGAGCGGCCGGCTCGTGCAGCTGGCCGACGTCGCGTGGCTCGACGATTTCGCGTACTACCTCGTCTATCCGCCGCATCATGCGGAACGCGCAAAAGTCGCCGCGTTCCGCCGATGGATTCTCGAGGCCGCACTGGCCGACGGAGCGGCGTCGATGACCGGCGCGGCGTAGCGTCGCTGATCCGCAGGGCGGCGACGACGATCGTCGGCCGATCGGCTAACATGCGGCCCGCAACCGACAACGACATCCGGAGAGCGACCATGCCAGCCCTGCTCCGCCGCATGACGCGCATCGCGACCCTGTCGGCCGCGCTGTTCGTCGCGTGCGCCGCCCTGCCGCCCGCGGCGCATGCGTATCGCGCGTCGCCCGGCTACGCCAACGAGGCCGACCTCGACCGGCACGACACATACCGCAATCGCGACGGCGACACCGTCCATGCGCCGGCCCACTCGAAATCGGGCCGCGTGCCCGAAGGCGCGAGCGCGCGCTGCCGCGACGGCACGTACAGCTTCAGCCGCCATCGGCGCGGCACCTGCTCGGGGCACGGCGGCGTCGCCGCGTGGCTGTGAACGCGGGTCGGCCGGATGGCCTGCGCGGCGCCAGCGGCAGCCGGCGGCGAAGTACAATACGCGCTCGCGCCGCCAACCCGCGGCGACACCGCCGCGCCCCGCGCGGCACGCTCCGTACCGAATCACCCGACGCCACGCACGCCCGCGCGCTGCGCGGCAGTCTCAACCCTTTCTGACTTTCACACCCAAATGGCCCAATACGTTTTCACGATGAACCGGGTCGGCAAGATCGTGCCGCCCAAGCGCCAGATCCTGAAGGACATCTCGCTGTCGTTCTTTCCCGGCGCGAAGATCGGCGTGCTCGGCCTGAACGGCTCGGGCAAGTCGACGCTGATTCGCATCATGGCGGGCGTCGACAACGAAATCGAAGGCGAAGCAACGCCGATGCCGAACCTGAACATCGGCTACCTGCCGCAGGAACCGCAGCTCGACCCGACGAAAACTGTGCGCGAAGCCGTCGAGGAAGGCCTCGGCGACCTGTTCCAGGCGAACAAGAAGCTCGAGGAAATCTACGCCGCATACGCGGAACCGGACGCCGACTTCGACGCACTCGCGGCCGAGCAGGCGAAGTACGAAGCGATCCTCGCGTCGAGCGACGGCGGCAGCCCCGAGCAGCAGCTCGAAGTGGCCGCCGACGCGCTGCGCCTGCCGGCGTGGGACGCGAAGATCGAACACCTGTCGGGCGGCGAAAAGCGCCGCGTCGCGCTGTGCAAGCTGCTGCTCGAGAAGCCCGACATGCTGCTGCTCGACGAACCGACCAACCACCTCGACGCCGAATCGGTCGACTGGCTCGAGCAGTTCCTGGTGCGTTTCCCGGGCACGGTCGTCGCCGTCACCCACGATCGCTACTTCCTCGACAACGCGGCCGAGTGGATTCTCGAACTCGATCGCGGCCACGGCATTCCGTGGAAGGGCAACTACAGCAGCTGGCTCGACCAGAAGGAAGAGCGCCTGAAGCAGGAAGAAGCGTCTGAATCGGCGCGCCAGAAGGCCATCAAGAAGGAGCTGGAGTGGGTGCGCCAGAACCCGAAGGGCCGCCAGGCGAAGTCGAAGGCGCGTATCGCGCGCTTCGAGGAGCTGAACAGCCAGGAATACCAGAAGCGCAACGAAACGCAGGAAATCTTCATTCCGGTCGGCGACCGCCTCGGCAATGAAGTGATCGAGTTCAAGAACGTCAGCAAGTCGTTCGGCGACCGCCTGTTGATCGACAACCTGAACTTCAAGATTCCGGCCGGCGCGATCGTCGGCATCATCGGCCCGAACGGCGCCGGCAAGTCGACGCTGTTCAAGATGCTGACCGGCAAGGAACAACCGGATTCGGGCGAAGTCGTGATGGGTCCGACCGTGAAGCTCGCGTACGTCGACCAGAGCCGCGACGCGCTCGACGGCTCGAAGACGGTGTTCGAGGAAATCTCGGGCGGCGCCGACGTGCTGACGGTCGGCAAGTACGAAACGCCGTCGCGGGCATACATCGGCCGCTTCAACTTCAAGGGCGGCGATCAACAGAAGATCGTCGGCAACCTGTCCGGCGGCGAACGCGGCCGCCTGCACCTCGCGAAGACGCTGATCTCCGGCGGCAACGTGCTGCTGCTCGACGAACCGTCGAACGACCTCGACGTCGAAACGCTGCGCGCGCTGGAAGACGCGCTGCTCGAATTCGCGGGCTCGGTGATGGTGATCTCGCACGATCGCTGGTTCCTCGACCGGATCGCGACGCACATCCTCGCGTTCGAAGGCGATTCGCAGGTCACGTTCTTCGACGGCAACTACCAGGAATACGAAGCCGACAAGCGTGCGCGCCTCGGCGAAGAAGCCGCGAAGCCGAAGCGTCTGCGCTACAAGCCGATCAGCCGCTGAACGGCGCGGCCCGTGCACCCGGCAACGCGGCAACGCGGAGCCGGATGCGGAAAGCGGCCGCTGCCGGTTCGGCAAAACAAGAAAGCGGGCTCATGGCCCGCTTTTTTTTCATCCGTCTGACGTAGGCTGCCGGGAGACTACGCGAGCGCGCCCAGCTCGCGCAAACGCGCCTCGGTCGCGGCCGCGCTCGTGTGATGAATGCCGTGCCAGCCGAGCGCCGTCGCGGCCGCCGCATTCTTAGCGTTGTCGTCGATGAACACGAGTTCGTGCGGCGCGATGCCCGGCAGGAACGGATCGATCCGCGCATGCATTTCGCGGTAGATCGCCGGATCGGGTTTCACGAGCTTCACGCGGCCGGACACGACGATGTCCTTGAAGCGCCGCAGCACCGGGAAGTTGTCCCACGCATACGGAAACGTCTGCGCGGACCAGTTGGTCAGCCCGAAGAGCGGCATTCCCTGCGCATCGAGCCGGTCGACGAGCGCGGCGCCTTCGTCGAGCACGCCGCCGATCATCTCGTGCCAGCGCGCGTAGAACGCGCGGATCAGCGCCTCGTGCGCCGGAAACTTCGCGACGAGCTCGCTCGTTCCTTCGTCGATCGTCTGCCCGCCGTCCTGACGGATCACCCAGTCCATCGCGCACACGTGCGTGAGGAACCAGCGGCGCTCGGCTTCGTCCGGAATCAGTTGCCGGTACAGATACTCGGGGCTCCAGTCGATCAGCACGCCGCCGAAATCGAACACCACCGCCTTGATCGTCATGCGAACTCCGTGGCGAGCACGTCGGCAAGCGGACGCGGCGTCACCGAATTGCCCGACAGCGTATTGTTTTCCCACACGAAATGGTGATGCGCGACGATCTGCGCGGCCGACAGGTGCGTGCGCTCGTTCGTCGTGTGCAGGTCGGACACGACAGTCGTCCGGTAGCCGAGCAGTGCCGCGCGGCGCGCGGCCGAATCGACGCAGAACTCGGTCGCATAACCGCAGATCAGCACCGAACGGATGCCGTGGCCATCGAGCTGCGCGGCGAGCGGCGTGTCGTGGAACGAATCGCTCATCCGCTTGCGGATGCGCCAGTCGGCACGCCCGACGATCAGTTCCTCATGCAGCGCCCAGCCTGGCGTGCCGGGCACGATATCGTCGTCCGCGTCGCCGTCGTGCTGCACGAAGCACACGGGCGCGTTCGCCGCGCGCGCCGCCGCCGTCAGCCGGTTGATGCCCGACACGACGTCGTCGAGCCGGTACGCGGGCCGCGCCCGCTGCACCAATCCGCGCTGCATGTCGATCACGATCACTGCGGTGTCTGCCATCGTTTGCCCTCTCGATCATGGTCCGGCCGTCGCGCGGCCGTTGTCGCTCGTTGCACGTCGCGTCAGATCGGCTGCGTGCGCGCGTCGAGCCACGCCTTCGCGTCGCCGCTCACGTGCCGGCCGACGCGCTCGCGCACGGTCGCGTGATACGTGTTCAGCCACGCGCGCTCTTCTTCATGCAGCATCTCGACCAGCACGCAGCGCGTGTCGATCGGACACAGCGTCAGCGTCTCGAACGCGAGGAAGTCGCCGAACTCGGTCTGCCCGCCCGCGCGGTTCACGACCAGGTTCTCGATCCGGATGCCCCATTTGCCGGGCCGGTACACGCCCGGCTCGATCGACGTGATCATCCCCTCTTCCATCGCGGTGTACGGCTCGGCCGGCGCGTAGTGCGAGATGACCTGCGGGCCCTCGTGCACGTTCAGGAAGTAGCCGACGCCGTGGCCGGTGCCGTGGCCGTAGTCGAGCCCGGCCGCCCACATCGGCGCGCGCGCGATCGCGTCGAGCATCGGCGAGCGAATGCCGCGCGGGAAACGTGCACGCGACAGCGCCATCATCGACTTCAGCACGATCGTGAAATCGCGGCGCTGCAGGTCGCTGACCGTGCCGACCGGCACGACGCGCGTGATGTCGGTCGTGCCGGTCGTGTACTGGCCGCCCGAATCGACGAGCAGCAGGCCGTCGCCGGCGATCGTCGCGTGCGACTCGGGCGTCGCGCGATAGTGCGGCATCGCACCGTTCGCGTTGAAGCCGGCGATCGTCGCGAAGCTCGGCGACACGTAGCCGGGGCGCCGCGCGCGCGCGGCCGTGAGCTGCTCGTCGATCGTCAGCTCGGTGATCTTCTCGCGGTTCACCGCCTGCTCGAACCACGCGAAGAATTCGGCGAGCGCGGCGCCGTCGTGCTCCATCGTCACGCGCACGTGCTCGATCTCGGCGGACGTCTTGCGCGACTTCGCGAACGTCGACGGGTTCACGGCCTCGACCAGCTTCACGCCGGCCGGCACGGCCTCGAGCGTGCCGAACGTCACGCGGCGCGGGTCGATCAGCAGCGTCGCGCCGTCGGGCAGCGCAGCAAGCGCCGCGCGCGCGGCGTCATACGCGCGGACCTCGACGCCGTCCCGCGCGAGCGACGCGGCCAGCGCCGGCGACACCTTGCCGTCGGCGACGAACAGCGTCGCGCGGTCGGCGCCGATCATCGCGTGCGCGACGAACACGGGGTTGAAGTTGACGTCGGCGCCGCGCAGGTTGAACAGCCACGCGAGATCGTCGAGCGTCGACACGAAATGCCATTGCGCGCCCTGCGCGTGCATCGCGCGGCGCACTTCGGCGAGCTTGCTTGCACGCGTCGTGTCGGCCTGCGGCGCCACGTGCTCGAACACCGCGTCGCCCGGCAGCCCCGGGCGCTCCGGCCAGATCGCATCGAGCAGGTCGAGATCGGTGCGCAGCGCGATGCCGCGCGCGCTCAGCGCGGCCGTCAGCGCGCGTGCCGCCGCGACGCCGAGCACGGCACCGTCGACGCCGACCGTCGCACCGGCCGGCACGTTCTGCGCGAGCCAGTCGACATGCGGCGCGCTTTGCTGCCCGCCCGTCATCTTCATCAGCTGGACGCCCGTGCCGGCGAGTTCCGCCTCGGCCTGCACCCAGTAACGGCTGTCGACCCACAAGCCCGCGAAATCCGCGGTCACGACCAGCGTGCCGACCGAGCCCGTGAAACCGGACAGCCAGCGGCGCGCCTGCCAGCGTTCAGGCAGGTACTCGGACAGGTGAGGATCGGCGGACGGCACGAGATAGGCGGCCAGGTCCTCGCGGACCATCGCGCCGCGCAACAGCGCGAGGCGAGCCGGCACCGACGAGACTTCGGGGAGACGGGCATTCATGATTTCACCTGAGAGCTTTCAGCGACGGGCAGACACCGCGACCGTCACGGCTACGGCGAGGAACGCGACACCGGTGCAGACCGGCCATTCGAGCGTTTCGCCATCGTAAAACAGTCCAGAGAGATTGCCGGCCATGCGCGCGGCGGCGGCGCCTGCGATGCCGACGAGCACCGCGATCCACCATGCCGGCCGGCCCGTGCGCCGCATCGGATGCAGCCACCGGCCGAACAGCCCGACGGCCGCTCCCAGGACAAGGATTCCAAACCAGTTCATTCGACGC
This sequence comes from Burkholderia sp. BCC1640, assembly GCF_902833125.1. NCBI lineage: Bacteria > Pseudomonadati > Pseudomonadota > Betaproteobacteria > Burkholderiales > Burkholderiaceae > Burkholderia > Burkholderia sp. BCC1640. Next base: position 32,975 of record NZ_CADFEF010000007.1, read on the forward strand.
CTTCTATAAATTCAGATTCGTCCCATAGGCGTGAACGTTGCCAGCGACTAGCATCGATTCATCCATCGAACCCGAGACCAGCCGGGCGCCGCGAACATTCGAGTGTAGGGGCCGACCCGACGTTATGGCAAGCGCGCACCGGCAGCCGTATTGAAGAAATCCTCATGCGAATCGCCCTGATCGATCCGGAGGCACGTCATGCTGCGCTCCTGAACCGCCTGCTCTTCGCCGGCGGTCACGTGTGCCACGCGTTTCCGTCCAGCACCGCGTTCTTCGAGTGGCTCGCCACCGATACCTGCGACATGCTGATCACCGGCAACTGGGCCGGCGATCAGCCGGCCGAGGAAGTCATTCCGCGTGCGCAAGCGATCCTGCCCGGCCTGCCGGCCATCGCCGTGATGCAACTGCCGCGCGAAAGCGAAGTCGTGTCATGCCTGCACGCGGGCGCCGACGACTGCCTCGTGCGCCCGGTGAGCGGGCCCGAGCTGCTCGCACGGGTGAATGCACTGAGCCGGCGCGCCGGCGTCCGGCGGCCGCCGAATCGGTCGCGCGAAATGTATGGCGAATACGCCTTCGATGCGACCCACGGCCTCGTGCGCTTCGGCGACGTGGTCGTCGCGCTCACGCCGAAGGAGTTCCGCTTCGCGCAACTGCTGTTCGCGAACCTGTCCCGGCCCGTGTCGCGCGCTCATATCCTCGAAACCGTGTGGGCCCGCCGCCGCGACATGAAGTCGCGCACGCTCGACACGCACGCGTCCCGGCTGCGCAGCAAGCTGCAGCTACTTCCCGAGCATGGCTACCGGCTTCTGCCGCTCTACGGCTTCGGCTATCAGCTCGACCGCGTGCCGATCGAGCCCCCAAATTCGAGGCCACGCCATGCTGATGCCCGGTATGCCGCGAGTGAGGAAATCACCGAAACGCTATAATATGCCGCTAAACGATAGCCCTCGATATGCAACTCCTCACGATCGGAATCAACCACCACACTGCGCCTGTCGCCCTGCGCGAACGCGTGGCGTTTCCGCTCGAGCAAATCAAGCCGGCTCTCGTCACGTTCAAGAACGTGTTCCTCGGCCCCCAAGCGCCCAATGCGCCCGAAGCGGCGATCCTCTCCACCTGCAACCGCACCGAACTCTATTGCGCCACCGATGATCGTGCCGCACGCGAGGGGGCGATTCGCTGGCTGTCGGAGTACCACCGGATTCCGGTCGACGAGCTCGCGCCGCACGTCTACGCGCTGCCGCAGTCGGAAGCGGTCCGGCACGCATTCCGCGTCGCGTCTGGCCTCGACTCGATGGTGCTCGGTGAAACGCAGATTCTAGGCCAGATGAAGGACGCGGTGCGCACCGCGACGGAAGCCGGCGCGCTCGGCACCTACCTGAACCAGCTGTTCCAGCGCACGTTCGCTGTCGCGAAGGAAGTGCGCGGCACGACCGAGATCGGCGCGCAGTCGGTGTCGATGGCCGCCGCCGCCGTCCGCCTCGCGCAGCGCATCTTCGAAAAGGTTTCGGATCAGCGCGTGCTGTTCATCGGCGCCGGCGAGATGATCGAGCTGTGCGCGACGCACTTCGCCGCGCAGAGCCCGCGCGAGCTTGTCGTCGCGAACCGCACGGCCGAACGCGGCCAGCGGCTCGCCGAACGCTTCAACGGGCGCGCGATGCCGCTGTCGGATCTGCCCGCCCGCATGCACGAATTCGACATCATCGTGTCGTGCACCGCGTCGACGCTGCCGATCATCGGCCTCGGCGCGGTCGAACGCGCGGTGAAGGCACGCCGCCATCGGCCGATCTTCATGGTCGACCTCGCGGTACCGCGCGACATCGAGCCGGAAGTCGGCAAGCTGAAGGACGTGTTCCTCTACACCGTCGACGATCTCGGCGCGATCGTGCGCGAAGGCAACGCATCGCGCCAGGCCGCGGTTGCGCAAGCCGAGACGATCATCGAGACGCGTGTGCAGAATTTCATGCAGTGGCTCGACACGCGTAGCGTCGTGCCGGTGATTCGTCACATGCATACGCAGGCCGACGCGCTGCGCCGCGCGGAAGTCGAGAAGGCGCAAAAGCTGCTCGCGCGCGGCGACGATCCGGCGGCAGTCCTCGAAGCGCTGTCGCAGGCGCTCACCAACAAGCTGATCCACGGCCCGACGAGCGCGCTCAACCGCGTGAACGGCGCCGACCGCGATTCGCTGATCGACCTGATGCGCGGCTTCTACCAGCACGCGCCTCGCTCGAACGACCAGTCCGGCCACTAGCGCCGGCCGGTTGCCCTGCCGCCGGCCGCGAGCCGGCCTATCCTTTCCGAATACCCTTGCCCGGGAGCGCCGCTCCACACCATGAAGACGAGCATGCAACGCAAGCTCGACCAGCTGTCTATCCGGCTGGCCGAACTGAACGACCTGCTGAGCCGCGAAAACGTCACGGCCGACCTCGACCAGTACCGCAAGCTGACGCGTGAACACGCGGAACTCGGCCCGGTCGTCGAGCAATACGCGCTGTGGCGCCAGTCGCGCAGCGACGAGACGGCCGCGCAGGAACTGCTCGCCGATGCGTCGATGCGCGATTTCGCCGAAGAGGAAATTCGCAGCGCGCGCGAACGCATGGTTCGCCTCGAAGGCGAATTGCAGAAGATGCTGCTGCCCAAGGACCCGAACGACGACCGCAACATCTTCCTCGAAATCCGCGCCGGCACCGGCGGCGACGAATCGGCGCTGTTCGCGGGCGACCTGCTGCGCATGTACCTGCGCTTCGCGGAACGCCAGCGCTGGCAGGTCGAGATGATGTCGGAGAGCCCGTCGGACCTCGGCGGCTACAAGGAAGTGATCGTGCGGATCGCGGGCCAGGGCGCCTACTCGCGCCTGAAGTTCGAATCGGGCGGCCATCGTGTGCAACGCGTGCCGGCGACCGAGACGCAGGGGCGCATCCACACGTCCGCCTGCACGGTCGCGGTGATGCCGGAAGCCGACGAGATCGGCGAGGTCGAGATCAATCCGGCCGACCTGCGGATCGACACGTTCCGCGCGTCGGGCGCGGGCGGCCAGCACATCAACAAGACCGATTCGGCGGTGCGCGTCACGCACATCCCGACCGGGATCGTCGTCGAGTGCCAGGACGACCGTTCCCAGCACAAGAACAAGGATCGCGCGCTGAAAGTGCTCGCCGCGCGCATCAAGGACAAGCAGTATCACGAGCAGCACGCGAAGGAAGCGGCGACGCGCAAGAGCCTGATCGGCTCCGGCGACCGCTCGGAACGGATCCGCACGTACAACTTCCCGCAGGGCCGGATGACCGATCACCGGATCAACCTGACGCTGTACCGACTCGAGGCGCTGATGGACGGCGATCTCGACGAACTGATCGGCGCGCTCGTCACCGAACACCAGGCCGAACTGCTCGCGTCGCTCGGCGACACCGACTGAGGTCGCGATGCCCGACACCACCGCCGACGAACTGCTGCGCGCGTCGCCGCTCGACCCGGTCGATGCGCGCGTGCTGCTCGCGCACGCGCTCGGCTGGACCCGCACGCAGTTGATCACGCGCGGCGACGCCCCGCTCGAACCGGCCGCGATCGCGCGCTACCGCGCGCTCGAAGCGCGCCGCGCGGCCGGCGAGCCGGTCGCGCAGCTCGTCGGGATGCGCGAATTCTTCGGCCGTCCGTTCGACGTCACGCCCGACGTGCTGATCCCGCGCCCGGAAACCGAGCTGCTCGTCGAAGCCGCGCTCGACGCGATCGACGGACGGCCGCATCCGGCGGTGCTCGATCTGGGCACCGGCAGCGGTGCGATCGCCGTGTCGATCGCCGCCGAACGGCCCGATGCGCGCGTGTGGGCGCTCGACCGTTCGCCGGCCGCGCTCGAAGTCGCGCAACGCAACGCGAACAAGCTGCTCGACGCGCGCCGCCCCGGTGGCCCGTTGCACTGGCTGCAGAGCGACTGGTACGCCGCGCTCGATCCGCTGCTCGCGTTCGACGCGATCGTCAGCAACCCGCCGTACATCGCGCAGCACGATCCGCACCTCGTGCAGGGCGACCTGCGGTTCGAGCCGCGCGGCGCGCTCACCGACGATGCCGACGGTCTCAGCGCGATCCGCACGATCGTCGCCGGCGCCGGCGCGTATCTGAAACCCGGCGGCACGCTATGGATCGAGCACGGCTACGACCAGGCCGAAGCCGTGCGCGCATTGCTCCTGTCACGCGGCTTCATCGCGGTCGAATCGCTCGCCGATCTGGCCGCGATCGAACGCACGACGGGCGGCCGCCGGCCCGGCTGATGGCCGGCCCGCCCGGTTGAAATCCGCTATCATTTCGTTCTAACGCCCCGCAAACGCAAGGTCAGACATGGACACCCAACAACGTATCAAGCAAATCGTCGACGAAAACCAGGTCGTGCTCTTCATGAAGGGCAACGCGCAATTCCCGATGTGCGGCTTCTCGGGCCGCGCCGTGCAGGTGCTGAAGGCCTGCGGCGTCGACCAGTTCAAGACGGTCAACGTGCTGGAAGACGACGAAATCCGCCAGGGCATCAAGGAATTCTCGAACTGGCCGACCATTCCCCAGCTGTACGTGAAGGGCGAATTCATCGGTGGCTCGGACATCATGATGGAGATGTACCAGTCCGGCGAACTGCAGCAACTGTTCGCCGCCGCGTAACGTCCCCTTCCCGATGGCATCTCCCAGCGCGCCGCCACGCCGGCTGATCGTCGCGATCACCGGTGCCACCGGCGCGGTCTATGGCGTGCGGCTGCTCGAACTGCTGCGCGCCGCCGGCGGCGTCGAAACGCATCTGCTGGTTTCGAACGCCGGCTGGCTCAATATCCAGCATGAACTGAAGCTGTCGAAGGCCGAGGTCGAAAGCCGGGCGGATGTCGTGCATTCGGTGCGCGATGTCGGCGCGACGATCGCATCCGGTTCGTTCGCGACCGACGGGATGGTGATCGCGCCCTGCTCGATGAAGACGCTCGCGAGCGTCGCGCACGGCCTGTCGGACAACCTGATCACGCGCGCGGCCGACGTCACGCTGAAGGAACGCCGCCGCCTCGTGCTGATGGTGCGCGAAACGCCGTTCAACCTCGCGCATTTGCGCAACATGACCGCCGTGACGGAAATGGGCGGCATCGTGTTTCCCCCGCTGCCCGCGTTCTACGCGATGCCGAAGACGATCGAGGAACTCGTCGACCAGACCGTCACCCGCGTCCTGGATCTGTTCGCACTCAGTGCACCGATGACGACGCCGTGGGCTGGCATCCGGCCGGCGGAGTAAGCCGCTCGACACGGCGCTTCGGCGCCGTTCTTCATGCATCTTCGCTGATTCAGCCGCCTTCCCGCTCGATCCGGCAATCTCAAGCCTCGACCTGCCATCGAAGGCCCGAAGCCGCCCAATTACCAACAAGCAAGATTCAATCAAATTCCATTTAGCCGGTTTATCAATGTTTGGTGTGCATCTATAGTCACAGGCAAATCCCTTTTGCAGGCTCCCCACCATGAACCGCTTGCCCTCGCTTTACCTGTCCCACGGCGCCCCGACGCTGCCGATCGACCCGACACTCCCCTCCGGTGCGTTCACGCACCTCGGCGCCGAATTGCCGCGTCCGCGCGCGGTGCTGATGCTGTCCGCGCACTGGGGCACGCAACAGCCGGTCGCGAGCGTGGCCGCGCATCCTGAAACGATCCACGACTTCTACGGCTTCCCGCGCGCGCTGTACGAAATCCAGTACCCGGCGCCAGGTGCGCCCGAGGTCGCCGAACGGGCGGCCGTGCTGCTGAATGCAGCCGGCATCGCGACCGCGACGACCGAGCACGGCCTCGATCACGGCGCGTGGGTGCCGATGCTACTGATGTTCCCGAAAGCCGACGTGCCCGTCGCGCAGTTGTCGATCCAGCCGCGCGCGGACGCCGCCCATCACTTCGCGCTCGGCCGCGCGCTGCGGCCGCTGCGCGACGAAGGCGTGATGGTGATCGGCTCGGGCCAGATCACGCACAACCTGCGCGCGGCCGATTTCAGCGCGGCACCCGAGGATGCGGACCCGCGCGTCGCGGAATTCACCGACTGGTTCGAGGCGAAGCTCGCCGCGCGCGATGTCGACGCGCTGCTCGACTATCGCCGGCAGGCGCCGCATGCGGCGCTGATGCATCCGACCGACGAACACCTGCTGCCGGTGTTCACCGCGCTCGGCGCGGCCGACGACGACTACCAGCTCGGCATCCAGTCGCTCGGCACGTATCAACGCGTGCTCGCGATGACGAACTACGTGTTCGCGAGCGCGGCCGCCTGAATCCGGCGACACCGCCGGTGGCCGCAAACAAAAAGCCCGCCCGAGCAGCGCTCGGACGGGCTTTTTTAACGCTTTCCGCCACCGCCGATTCCGGTGGCGGGTCAGGCGTCAGGCACCGACCCCTTCGAGGATCTCGTCGTGCGACTCACGCTCGTCGAGATACTGGGTTCGGTAGCCCGTGTTCACGCCCCAGAAGTAGAACACCAGCGAGATGGCCGCGACGATCAGCATGTCCCAGCCGTACGGCAGCACGCCGTAACCGCCGAACTCCTTGCTGCCGATCAGCGACAGCACGGCCATCGTCGGCAGGTACGCGACCAGCCACCAGGCGGCCTTCAGGTCGGCGCCCCAGCCAGTCCAGCCCGACTTCGCCTGGAAGTAGAAATACACCGGCAGCGCGACGATCATCAGCAGGATGATTTCGCCCGTCAGCGGCCACTTCGCCCAGTACAGGATCAGCGACGCGCAGACGAACGCGAACGGTGCGATCAGCTTCATCAGCGGGATCGACAGCGGACGCTCGATGTCGGTCGCCGCGCGGCGCAGCGCCATCAGGCTGATCGGGCCGGTCAGGTACGAGATCACCGTCGCAACCGAAATCACCGCCGCGAGCGAGCTCCAGCCGCGGAAGAAGAACAGGAAGATGAACGACACGAGCAGGTTGAACCACATCGCCTGGCGCGGCACGCCGTAGATCGGGTGCACGTTGCCGAACATCTTCGGCATCGTGTTGTTACGCTCCATCGCGTAGATCATGCGGGTGGTCGTCGCCATGTAGGTCGTGCCGGTGCCGCTCGGGCTGATGAACGCATCGACATACAGCAGGATCGCGAGCCAGTTCAGGTTCAGCGCGATCGCGAGTTCCGCGAACGGCGACGAGAAGTTGAAGTGCGACCAGCCCTTCGCGACGTCGGCCGGATTCACCGAGCCGATGTACGCCATCTGCAGCAGCACGTAGATCACGAGTGCGATCAGGATCGACGTGATCACGGCGAACGGCACGCTGCGCGACGGATTGCGCGCTTCACCGGCCAGGTTCACCGGGCTCTGGAAGCCGTTGAACGCGAACACAATGCCGCTCGTCGCGACCGCGGTCAGCACGGCCGACCAGCCGTACGGCGCGAAGCTTGCATTCGACGCGGTGCCGAGGTTTTCCGAATGGAAGCTCGACATCATCAGGCCGAGGATCGTGAGGCCGGGGATCAGGAACTTGAAGATCGTGATCGCGGTGTTTGCACGCGCGAAGGCCTTGACGCCCCAGTAGTTCAGCATGAAATAGATGACGACCAGCACGGCCGACAGCAGCAGGCCGGGTGTCGTCAGCTCGCCGTTCACGAACAACGCGTGCGCCCACGGATACTGCCACGTGCTCATGTACTGGATCGATGCTTCCGCCTCGATCGGAATCACCGATACGATCGCGATCCAGTTCGCCCACGCGCTGATGAAGCCCACCAGCGACCCATGCGAGTAGCGCGCGTAGCGCACCATGCCGCCCGACTCGGGGAACATCGCGCCCAGTTCGGCATACGTCAGTGCAATCGCGAGAATCACGACCGCGCCGATGATCCATGCGCAAATCGCCGCCGGACCGGCAATCTTCGCAGCCTTCCAGGCGCCGAACAGCCAGCCCGAGCCGATAATCGAACCCAGTCCCGTCAGCATGAGTGCAAACGGGCCGATGTTCCGTTGAATAGAACTCTTCACATCCTCTCCTATGTCTCAAAAAGCATGGTCGGCCCGCTGTCCGGGATCGGCTCGGATAGCACCGCGCATGCAATTTTGGGGGGAAGGATCACCCGATCGGGGCAACCCTTCCACGCGGCGCGTAGTTTAACGGTTGCACCTGCAAGTTGGCGCCAAAATCGTTCGGCCCCTACAAAAAATTCGCGTCGTTTGCAAGGTTTGTAAACCTTAACTCCGCAATAACCCTGAGTGCATGGAAATACGGTTGACCGCGCGCCCGAATAGCCGTATAAACGACGTTGCAGGATTTCAAGCGGCGAGTGAATTGGTTCTTTCGTAGTTCGCCCATCAACGGTACTCCGGTTGGTCCCATTACCCCCTTCCTTGATTTTCCGCACCCATGGGCCTCGGCCCCGTTTTATCTTTTTAGGAACAAGTAACATGGCAACCGGTACCGTCAAGTGGTTCAATGACGCAAAGGGCTTCGGCTTCATCACCCCGGAAGGCGGCGGCGACGATCTGTTCGCGCACTTCTCGGAAATCCGCGTCGAAGGCTTCAAGACGCTGCAAGAAAACCAGAAGGTTGAATTCGAAGTGAAGACGGGCCCGAAGGGTCTGCAAGCTGCGAACATCCGTCCGGTCTAAGTTCGGCGCGATATTTCGTGTAAAAAAGCCCCGCTTCGGCGGGGCTTTTTGTTTTCCGGCGCGGGCAGCCTTGCGGCCGCCGCCGATCCGAATGGCGTTCGGTCAGCCGAACAGCCGCTGCGCGTGAATGCCGAGCCCGGTCGCGACGCTCGCGAGGCGATCGCCGAACACCGGCTGCGCATCCGGGAACGCACCCGCGAGCGCACCCGACAGGAACGCGAGCCCGGTCGAGCCGCCGGTGAAATACAGCGCGCCGACGTCGCGCGGCGCGATACCCGCAAGCCGCACCGTTTCGCGCGCGGCATCGACGATGCGCGCGGTGTCGTCCACGCTCGCATCGACGAGGCGTTCGGCGTCGAACGCGATCTGTAGATCCTCTTCCACGTCGTTCAGGTCGATCATCGTCTCCCCGCCCGCCGCCACGCCGATCTTCGCTTCTTCCGCGCGCGCCATCAGCGCATGCCCGAGCCGTTGCTCGACCACACGCGTGAGCCGGTCGTACTGCCGTACATCCTGGTACAGATGCTTCATCAGCTTCAGCTCGCCCAGCCGCTTCGGCGTATAGACCGTGTTGATCAGATGCCAGGTCGCGAGGTCGAAATAGATCCGGTTCGGCAGCTCGCGCCCCTCGGGATCGAGCGAGCGGTAGCCGAACGCCGGCAGGATCGCCGCCAGCTCGACGCGACGGTCGTAATCGGTACCCGCGACGTGCACGCCGTGGTGCGCGAGCACGTCATCCTTGCGCTCGAGGCGCGCCATGCGCTCCGGCCCGACGCGCACCAGCGAGAAATCCGACGTGCCGCCGCCGATGTCGGCGACCAGCACGAGCCGCTCGGCCTGCTGGCGCGACTCGTAGTCGAAAGCGGCCGCGATCGGTTCGTACTGGAAATGCACGTCCGTGAAACCAACCGACTGCGCAGCCGCTTCGAGCTGGTCCTGCGCGAGGCGGTCGGCGCGCGGATCGTCGTCGACGAAGAACACCGGCCGGCCGAGCACCGCGCGCCCGATCGGCGCGCCGGCGCGCGCTTCGGCCTTGCGCTTCAGGTGCGTCAGGAAGCGTGCGATGATCTCCGTGTACGCCATCGCGCTGCCGTCGCCGAGATCCGTCGTGGTTTCCGCGAGCGGCGAGCCGAGGATGCTCTTCATCGAGCGCATCAGGCGGCCGTCGAAACCGTCGATATAGGATGCGAGCGCCGCACGGCCATATTCGACCGTCTGCTCGTCGTTGTTGAAGAAGATCGCGGTGGGCAGCGTCAGGTGGTCGCCCTCGACGGGCGCGAGGCGCATGCCGTCGCCGTCGGGCAGTGCCACGGCGGAATTGGACGTGCCGAAATCGATCGCGCAGTAAGTCATGGGAAGGTGCCGCTGCATGGCCGGCGCGAAAACGGAAAGGACGGGCTTTTTAACATGAAGCCCGCCGGATCACAACCGGATCGCCCACCGATGCCGGTGCAACCGGCCCGGCGCCGCGATCGGGCGCACCCGCGGCGCGCCGGCGACGGGTGCGGACAGGGGATCCTACGCCACGCCTCTACGCCGCCCGCTTGCGGCGCGCCGGCAACTGACGCGGACCGTGTGCTCGACGAACGCCTGCCCGCTTGCGGATCAGGCTGCGGCGTCGAAACCCTTCTTCCATGCGCCCGCATAGACGACTTCGCCGATCGCGTGACGCGTGCGCGGCGCCTTTTCGCGATCGCGCAGCACCGGATCGAGCTTGTCGACGTTGCCGTAGTGGCCGAGCGAGATGATCGCCGGAATCGCGACGTCGGCCGGAATCTCGAATGCGTCGCGGAACGCCTTCGCGTCGAAGCCGCTCATCTGGTGTGCGGCGAGACCCAGCGCATGCGCCTGCAGCACCAGCGACATCGCAGCCGCGCCCGCGTCGTACAGCGCGGTCGGCGCCGGCTCGCCCTTCGGCGTGAGCGTGTGCGCGGTCACGGCGATCAGCACCGGCGCCGGTGCGTTCCAGCCCTGGTTGAACGGCACCAGCGTCGCGAATGCGCGCTTGAACGCCGCTTCGTCCTGCGTGCGGTCGAACACGATGAAGCGCCACGGTTGCGCGTTGTACGCGGACGGCGCCCAGCGCGCGGCTTCGAGCACCGCATGCAGATCGGCGCCGCTGATCGGCTCGTCCGAATACGCGCGCGGGCTCCAGCGGCCCGCGATCAGGTCGTGAATCGAAACAGTGGTGGGTGCAGGTTTGACGGACATGCGGTTCCTCGCTGACATCGATGAAGGGGCGCGAACGCCCGGCGAACCGCAAGCATAACCGCTTGAGGCGTCACGCGCCCGGTCATCCCGCGCAATGCAAATCACCGATTCCGCATTGACCGGCCGCGCCCGCGCACGGGCCGGCCGGAACACCGCGCTCAGGCGGCCTGCGCGGCCGCGCGGGACGGGCCGCGGTTGATCCGCAGCACGATCAGCGCGCCGACGATGCAGAGCCCGCCCGAGATCATCGACGCGATCGTATAGGTGCCGAGGCTGGCACGCAGCAGCCCCGCGCCGAGCGCCGCGAATGCCGCACCGAGCTGGTGGCCCGCGACGATCCAGCCGAACACGACCGGCGCCGCGGCCTTGCCGAACACGTCGGTGGCGAGCCGTACCGTCGGCGGCACGGTCGCGATCCAGTCGAGCCCGTAGAACATCGCGAACAGCGGCAGCCCGAAGAAATCGATGCCGAACGCATGCGGCAGGTAGATCAGCGACAACCCGCGCAACCCGTAATACCAGAACAGCAGCACGCGGTTGTCGTAGCGGTCGGACAGCCAGCCCGACAGCGTCGTGCCGAACAGATCGAACACGCCCATCGCGGCGAGCAGCGATGCGCCCTGCACTTCGGTCATCCCGTAATCGCTGCACATCGCGATCAGGTGCGTGCCGACATAGCCGTTGGTGCTCGCACCGCAAATGAAGAAGCTGAAGAACAGGAGCCAGAAGTCGCGCGAGCGGCTCGCCGTCAGCAGCGTGCGGAACGCGACCGCGAGCGGGTTCTCCTTCGTCGCGTCGGGCGCGGCCGGCGCATCGGCCGGCTCGCCGTACGGGCGCAGCTTCACGTCGGCCGGCCGCTCGGGCAGCAGGAACGCGACCAGCGGAATCACGATCGCGGCCGCCACCGCGACGACCAGCACGACCGGCCGCCAACCGTGTCGCTGCGCGATCGCCGCGAGCATCGGGAGGAACACGAGCTGGCCAGTGGCCGTGCTCGCCGTCAGGATGCCCATCACCAGGCCGCGCCGCGCATGGAACCAGCGCGTGACGAAGGTCGCCGACAGCGTCAGCGCGACGACACCCGTCGAGCAGCCGACCATCAGCCCCCAGATCACGACCATCTGCCAGCTCTGCGTCATCATCGACGACAACGCGACGCCCGCGCTCATGGTCACCAGCGCGGTCAGGATCGTCGGCCGCAGCCCGAAGCGCTGCATCGCCGCGGCCGCGAACGGGCCCGTCAGGCCGTACAGCGCGATGTTCACCGAAATCGCCAGCGAAATCGCCGCGCGGCTCCAGCCGAGTTCGCGCTCGAGCGGCACCATCAGCACGCTCGGTGTCGCGCGCGTGCCGGCCGCGGCCAGCAGGATCAGGAAAACCACCGCCGCCGCGAGCCATCCGTAATGGAAACGCCCGCCGATTCGTGTCACTGCCCAGTTCATGTCGTCGCTCTCCAGTTGGCGGCCCGGCGCCCGCGCGCCTGCCCCGCCTCACCACCGGGCCACCTCCGCCGCACGCTGCATCGGCTGACCCGGGCCGATACCTGGCATTCGTCTGTCGATCCGGTCGGCATTGTTACCGCTCGGTCACAAGTGTGTTGCGATCGTAGTTACCAGTCGGTAACATGTCAAGCAATTCACCACGCAGTCGAGGGTCATCATGTCGGGCATCGAGGCCGCCAACAAGCCGCCGGCACGCCGCACGCGCCAGCCGATCGCCGCGGCCGCCGCGCAGGAACACCTGCTGCGCGCCGCCGAGGAGCTGTTTTACAAGGAAGGGGTGCGCGCGGTCGGCGTCGAGGCGGTCGTGGAACGCGCGGGCGTCAACAAGATGAGCCTGTACCGCCAGTTCTCGTCGAAGGACGAGCTGATCCTCGCGTATCTCGAACGGATGGATGCGTGCTTCTTCGAGCGCCTCGATTCGAGCGTCGCGAAGCATCCGGGCCAGCCGAAAGCGCAGTTGATCCAGTATTTCGTCGATCTCGCGGAGCGCGCGACGCAGAAGGACTATCGCGGCTGCCCGTTCGTCAACGTCGCGGCCGAATTTCCCGATGCGTCGCATCCGGCGCGCGAGCGCGTCGCGCGGAACAAGGAGCAGTTGATGAAGCGGCTCGTCGAACTATGCGAAGGCGCAGGCGCCCGGCAGCCGAAAGCGCTCGCCGACGCGCTCGCGCTCGTGGTCGAGGGCATCTACGCGGCCAGCCAGACCTACCGGCACGGCGAAACGCCAATCGGCACCGCGCCCGCGCTGGTCACGCAACTGATCGAAGCCGCCTGCGCATGACGGGCGGCGCACGAGCGAACCTTGCGTGCCCGCCCCCGCTACAATGCGGCCCTCGCTGCCGCCTGACCCGACTGCCCTCGCCATGACCGATACCCGCCCCGACTCGCACGACGACATCCTCGCAGCCACGCGGCACTGGCTCGCGCGCGCGGTGATCGGGCTCAATCTGTGCCCGTTCGCGAAGAGCGTCTACGTGAAGGAGCAGGTGCGCTATGCGATCAGCGAAGCGACGACGCTCGAGGACGCGCTCGCCGACCTCGAAACCGAGTTGCGCGCGCTCGAAGCGGCGGATCCGCAGCAGGTCGACACGACGCTCGTGATCTATCCGCGCGCATTCGCGGATTTCGTCGACTACAACGATGCGCTGTTCTTCGCCGACCGGCTCGTGCGGCAACTGCGGCTCGACGGTGTGCTGCAGATCGCGAGCTTCCATCCCGAGTACCGGTTCGAAGGCAGCGAAGCCGACGACATCGAGAACTACACGAACCGCGCGCCGTATCCGATCCTGCACCTGCTGCGCGAGGACAGCATCGCGCGCGCAGTCGACGCGTTCCCGGACGCGTCCGCGATCTACGAGAAAAACCAGGAAACGCTGCGCCGCCTCGGCCACGACGGCTGGCGCGAATGGATGCGTCGGCCGGGCGACGACGTCTGACGCGTCGCGCGACGGCCGGCTACCGCGCGGCAAACCGGCCGCGCGTCCGCCTGCGTCAGTCCGAGGCCGGCTCGACGGCCTCGCCCGCCGCCGCCGCCGGCGCCGGCGCGAAGAAGCGCTCGTTCAGTTCGGCGAGCCCGAACATGCCGAGGATCTCGTTCAGCCGCTCGGCGGGCTTGCGGCGCGGCAGGTTCTTGTACTGCGCGATGATCAGCTCGTTCTTCATCGAATGTTCCCAGCCGACCAGCTCGGTCACGCTGACCTGGTAGCCGTGCGCCTCGAGCTGCAGGCAGCGCAGCACGTTGGTGATCTGGCTGCCGAATTCGCGCGTATGCAGCGGATGCCGCCACACTTCCGTCAGCGCGTTCGCGAGCGACTTGCCCTTGTTCTTGCGCAGCACGCCCGCGACTTCCGCCTGGCAGCACGGCACCAGCACGATGTGCTGCGCGCGTTTGGCGAGCGCGAAACGGATCGCGTCGTCGGTCGCCGTGTCGCATGCATGCAGCGCGGTGACGACATCGACCGTTTCCGGCAGCTTCGGCGACGTGATCGAATCGGCGACCGACAGGTTCAGGAACGACATGCCGCCGAACCCGAGTCGCGCGGCGAGTTCGGTGGAGCGCGTGACGAGCTCCTCGCGCGTCTCGATCCCGTACACGTGCGACGCGAACGCCGGCGTGCCGTGCCCCGGCTGCTGCTTGAAGAACAGGTCGTACAGGATGAAGCCGAGATACGACTTGCCGGCGCCGTGATCGACGAGCGTCACGCTGCCCTTGTCGGCCTGCACGCTCGCAAGCAGCGGCTCGATGAACTGGAACAGGTGATAGACCTGCTTCAGCTTGCGGCGGCTGTCCTGGTTCAGCTTGCCGTCGCGGGTGAGGATGTGCAGTTCCTTCAGCAGCTCGACGGACTGCTCCGGACGGATTTCGTAGGTCTTGTTCGACATCGTGAAGCGGCGCCGGGCCACGGTCGGTCGACCACGGCCCGGCGGCGGGAATTCGTGAGGAATGGCGACAGTTTACCGAAAATACGCGATCAGGCCCGCGCGCCGAGCCGCCAGAGCGACGTAACCTCTGCGCGGCGTGCCGCGTGCAGCGGGTCGTCCGCGTCGGCGGACTTCGGGTGCGCGGGGCGAATGTCTTCGCGGCCGAGCACGACGAGACCGGCTTCGTCGATCCATTGCAGCAGCGTGTCGCGCGGCCGCAGGCCGAGATGCTCGGCAAAATCGGACAGGATCAGCCAGCCTTCGCCGCCCGGTTCGAGATGGTCGGCAAGCCCCGCGAGGAAACCGCGCAGCATGCGGCTGTCGGGATCGTAAACCGCATATTCGATCGGTGCGCTCGGACGGGCCGGCACCCACGGCGGATTGCAGACGACGAGCGGCGCGCGGCCGGCCGGAAACAGGTCGGCTTCGACGACCTCGACGCGCTCGGCATGACCGAGCCGCGCGACGTTCTCGCGGGCGCACGCGAGCGCGCGCGGATCCTGATCCGTCGCGACGATGCGCTCGACGCCGCGCGACGCGAGCACGGCCGCGAGCACGCCGGTGCCCGTGCCGATGTCGAACGCGAGCGACGTCGCGGGCAGCGGCGTGCGCGCGACGAGTTCGACGTATTCGCCGCGCACCGGCGAAAACACACCGTAATGCGGATGGATCGGCGCGCCGCCGAGCGCCGGAATCGGCACGCCCTTCTTGCGCCATTCGTGCGCGCCGACGAGGCCGAGCAGCTCGCGCAGCGACACGACCGACGGCGCGCCGCCGGGGCCGTATGCTTCCTCGCACGCGGCACGCACGTCGGGCGCGCGGCGCAGCGGGATCGTGTAGTCGGCGTCGAGCGGGATCAGCAGCATCCCGAGCGTGCGGGCGCGCTGCGATTGCGCGAGGCGGTGCAGGTTGAATGCTTCGACGCCCACCGCGGCCTTCGCCTTCTTCGGCTTGCGTTCGACGCGGCGCGCCATCGCCTGCACGAGCTGGCGCGCGTTCTGGAAGTCGCCCTGCCAGACGAGCGCCGTGCCCTCGCACGCGAGGCGGTACGCGGCGTCGGCGGTGAGGCGGTCGTCGGCGGGTACGGCGCGCCTGGGCGGCTGCACGCCGGCTTCGGAGCGCCAGCGCACGGCATGTTCGGCGCCGTCGGCGTCGGTCCAGTGGAAAACGGGGAAATCGGTCACGCGAGCTCGGCTACGGTTGGCTTCAGACAGGCGGCGCTACAGGAGCGCGCCGCGCGGACCACACCATACCGCGCTTTGCCCGCGCGGCAAAGCGCGCGCGACCGCCCTGGCATCGCGCCGGCAGCCTACCCGCCCCACCCCGGCATCGCCGGCATGCGCAACGTGCCCGCATCGCTGAAGCGCACGGTGCCGAGCACGCCGCCCGCGAGCCGGCCGCGCAGCGCGTACGGCAACTCGCCGTTGGCCGCCGCGCCGGGCAGGTTCCACGCCTGGCGCGCGGCGGCGAACGCCGACACCGAAACCGGCACATCGATCACGGCCTCGCCGAAGCGCGGCACGACGCCCGAGCGATCGCTGACGCCGCTCGCGAACGGCGTGCCGTTCAGTTCGAGCGCGACCGAAATGCCGTCGTATTCGATCGGCGTGTCATTCGGGTTCTGCACGCGCAGTTTCAGGCTGAAGCGCATCTCGAGGCCATGTCCGACCAGCGGATCGAGCCCGGCGACGGTCACGCTCACCGGCTCGCGCGTCAAACCCGCGCAACCGCCGAGCACGAAGACGGCGGCGAACAGCAGCAGCATGGCGCGCAGCGGCGCGATACGGAACACGGCTCGTGGCATGGGCAGGCCTCCTTGCGGCAATCGATTGACGGATCGTCGCTGCATTGTACCGAGCGTGCCACGCTCCACCCGGATTCGTAGTTTCTGCGCACCGCCGAGATCGTTAATAGATTAAAACTACGGAAACAAGCAGTCGAACGGCGGGCGAATTAATGCCTCCCAGCATTCAATGACGCGCAAAAAATTCAATCGAAGCACTTTCTAATTTTTTCGTTTCCTTTACCCAAAACCATCAAGTATATTTACGCATCCTTCGAGCAGGCCGACAAACCTTCAAGCCGCATGACGGCGATTTTACGGAACGGCGACACGCCGTCCTTCCGTCCTGCGGCCTGGTACGGCCAGCCCCGTGGGCTGTCGGTTCAAAGGGAATGCACGCCCCGCGCAGGGCGGGCGGCCCCGTGTCGAGCGCGCGAAATCAATTCAGTACAACACGCGCCCGGCCATTTTGAACCGGCAAGTTAACCGACATCCGGAAACACAGAGGGGGCAGTAAACCATGATTACCTTCACGTAGTCGGCCGCCGTCTTTTCGAATAATCCGTCATTGGAATTTCTCGTCGCCGTTGATTAACGGCGAGGGATTTCTTTTGCCGGCGTTTTCGCAGCACTGAACGATTCTTTCAACAATCGAGGTTTCAGTCATGTCGATCAACATTCACAAGATGCGTTACCTGCCGCTGGTCGCCGCGCTCGCGCTCGCCGGGTGCGGCGGCGACGACAGCGGCGTCGGCTCGGCTTCCGCGCTCAGCTCCGCCGGCGCGCCGCACTCGAGCTCGTCGCCCGCGGCCAACACGCCGCCGAGCGCGTCCAACGTCGACAAGAGCGTGTCGCCTGTCGAGCTGCCGGACACCGTGGTACCCGTCAACTACCGGCTGTGGTTCCGCCCGAACGAAGCGCTGAACGCGTTCGACGGGCGCGCCGATGTCGAGATCAAGGTGCTGAAGCCGGTCAACAACATCGTGATCGCCGGTCACCGGATCAAGTTCACGAACGGCCGCATCACGCTGCAGCCGGGCAACATCCAGCTGATCGCGACGCCGCAGGACAAGGGCGACTTCTACCAGCTGCGCCCCGTCGCGGGCACGATCTCGCCGGGCAACTATTCGCTGCACATGGAGTGGTCGGGCATCATCAACTTCAAGTCATACGACGATCCGGCCACGCAGACGGGCGGCAGCTGCGGCGACGATCCGTATCCGGGCTGCTCGGCCGCGGAAGGCGTGTTCCGTGTCGACCTGAAGAGCACCGACGGCACGACGAGCGGCGCGATCCTCACGCAGGGCGAAACCAACCTGTCGCGCCAGTGGTTCCCGGGCTGGGACGAGCCGGCATTCCGGCCGACTTATGAAGTGACGGCCGAAGTGCCGCAGAACTGGCGCGTCGTGTCGAACGCGGCCGAGAAGCCGTCGACCAACGTCGGCGGCGGCTACAAGCTCGTGCAGTTCGAGAAGACGCCGCCGATGCCGTCGTACCTGCTGTTCTTCGGCGGCGGCATGTTCGACACCTACGAGGACGATTTCTCGAGCCCGCTGCCGGGCGGCAAGGGCGGCCTGCACCTGCGCGTGTTCACGCCGCCGGGCATGAGCGACTGGGCGAAGCCGGCGATGGACCGCACCAAGCAGGCGCTCGACTTCTACTACCGCTACACGGGCATCCCGCTGCCGCTGACGAAGTTCGACACGGTCGCCGCGAACGACGCGTTCAAGGAGCAGAAGGACCTGAACTTCGGCGGGATGGAGAACTGGGGGTCGATCCTCGAGTTCGCCGACGACATCCTGCCGCAACCGGGCCAGCCGATGTCGCACTACGGTAACGAGGTGCTGACGCACGAAGTCGCGCACCAGTGGTTCGGCGACCTCGTCACGACCGACTGGTGGGACAACGTCTGGCTCAATGAATCGTTCGCGACGTTCTTCGAGACGAAGACGACGATCCAGTTCTTCCCCGACGAGTTCAGCTGGCTCGACCAGGTGAAGAACAAGTATCGCGTGATCAATCGCGACATCGGCCCGAACGCGTTCCCGGTCGCGCCGAACTTCAACGGCTGGGCGTCGAACGACTTCGTGCTGAGCGCGAGCGCGTTCACGTACGACAAGGGCGGCCACGTGCTGAAGACGCTCGAGAACTATCTCGGCGAACAGACGCTGCGCAAGGGTCTGCAACAGTACCTGGTCGACTACTCGTTCGGCAACGGCACGCCGAAGCGCCTGTGGGATGCACTCTCGAAAGAGAGCGGCCAGTCGGTCGGCCCGATCGGCGACAGCTACGTGCGCCAGACGGGCGTGCCGCTGATCTCGCTCGATACGCAGTGCGACATGACGAAGAACCAGACGATCGTCACGCTGAAACAGCAGCCGTTCCCGAACAAGAACGCGTATCCGGGCCTGCAGTGGACGGTACCGATCACGCTCGCGTACGGCCAGGGTCTCGCGAAACACACGACGCTCGCGCTGAAGGATACGCAGACGCAAACGCGGATCGACGGCTGCACGGGCGTGGTCGCGGATCCGAGCGGTCTCGACTACTACGTCGTGAACTACAGCGACGCCGCATGGAGCGGCCTGCTCACGCAGGTCAACACCTCGACCGATCCGGTGCTGCTCGCGAACCTGAAGAGCGAGGCCGCGCTGCTCGTCGCGAACAACCTCGCGCCGGCTTCGCGTTCGACGTCGATCGGCTCGGTCGCTTCGCCGGCCGCGATGAAGCTGCGCCAGACGCCGAGCTTCGACGGCATCGCGCCGACGGTGAAGGAACGTCCGTCGCTGCGCTACCAGGGCATGTTCAAGCCGCGCAAGACGCTGGTTCAGTAACGTTGTCCGGCCGACCGGTGCCGCGCCGTTCGCGGCGCCGGCCGGCGTTCGATCTTTCACGTCCTTTGGCAGGCCCCGGATGCGGGGCCTGTTTTTTCGTGACCGCCGCTAGCGATCGTCGCGCCGGCGAAACGCCCACCACGCGGCGAGCCCGGTAAAGCCCGCGACCAGCAGCACCATCAGCCAGAATCCGTGCTTGTTCTCCGAGAACGGCACGCCGCCGACGTTCATCCCGAAGAAGCCCGCGACGATGTTGATCGGCAGCGCGATCACCGTCACCAGCGTCAGCGTGAACAGCGTCCGGTTGTTCTGCTCGTCGAGCCGCGAACCGATCTCTTCCTGCAACAGCTTGATCCGCTCGTTGAGCCCCGACAGATCGGCGAGCACCAGCGAGAACTCCTCGGTCGACTCGCGCAGCTCCTGCACGTCTTCGGCATGCAGCCACGCGGGCGGCTTCGCGAGCAGCCGGAAGATCGACCCCGGCTCGGGCGCGAGCATGCGCTGCAGCCGCGTGAGCGTCCGGCGCATCGCGCCGAGTTCGACGCGATTCGACGTGAGCCGTTGCGACAGGAAGCGATCCTCGATGCGGTCGACGTCGATGCTCGTGCGCCGCATGATCTGGATCAGCAGGTCGGCCTGGTCGCGCAGCAGGTGCACGAGCAGTTCGGCCGGCGAGCGGAACCGCTCGCCGTCGCGCACGCAGGCGCGCAGCGTGTCGACCGAGCGCAGCGGCTTGAGCCGCGCGGTGACCATGATGCGCCGCTCGACGTGGACGAACAGCGTCGCGATTTCCGACGGCGTCAGCTCGAGGTTGAACATCACGTCGTTGACGATCGCGCGCAGCGCGCCGTCCTCCTGCTCGATGCGCGTCGAGCGCGATCCTTCGTGAAGGAATTCGAAGAAGCTGTCGGGCAATCCGAGGTGCGTGCGCATCCAGCGCTCGCTCGCGCCGTGCGCGAGATTGAAGTGCAGCCAGACGAAATCGTCCGAGGCGGCCGCATCGCGCTCGCGGCACGTGCGCAGCCATTCAGCGGCTGCGTCGGCGTCGAGCATCGCACCCGACCCGCCCGGGACGAAGCGGAATCCGCACACCATGCCGGACGTATCGGCGCCGTAAGTCTGTACGATCAGGTCCATCGTGTCGAAGGTGGTGCGGCGCGCACCGCGCCGCGCATCGCGCATCGCGCATCGCGCATTGCGCCGCGCATCGCGCATTGCGGCGCCACGCCGGGAAATTGAAAGGAAACGTATGCCCGACGCATGCGACATTTTCGTGACGGCGTCACATACGGACGTCCGGTGTCGGGTTTCCGGCGGCCCCAAAAACAACGCGCCGCCCATTGGGCGGCGCATGTGCGGGTGAGCAGTCCGGCGTGACGCGTGGTTACTGCCGCGTCTCCGACTGCGCGGCGGTCGGGCAGGCCGGATCCTTGCCCCAGTGGCCGTCGCAGACGCGCCAGCGGCACAGCTGATCCTCGAAGAAGCCCCGCTCCGAGCACTCCTTCACGCGCGCCGCGAGCGAACCGCCCGTCGTGGCGGCCGTCTTGGTCGGCACGGCCTGCCCCTTCTGCGCGGCGACCTTCTTGTCGGCCGGCTTCGTGCGTGCGACGAGCGCGGCGAGCAGATCCGCATCCGGGTCGTCCTTCCCGGCTGCCTTCGCGCTCGCGGTACGGGTCGTCGCGTCATGACGCTTCTTCGCCTGCGCGAGCTCCGCCTGCTGTTCCTTGTGGTGCTTGCGGGCCTCCGCCTTCGCGTCGGCCTTCGCATCGGCCTTGCCGCGTGCGGCGACCTTGCCGCTCTGCGCGGCGTCGGCCTTCGCCGATTTCGTCGTCGCAGCCGCGGCGGCGGCCGTCGCGGCGACGGCGCCTGCCGTGGCCGCGCCCGAGGCATCGTCGGCGCCGTTCGCGAGCGCGCGCGACAAGCGGCTGTTGTCCGCGCCCGACGCACCCGATGCGGACGCAACGGTCTGGGACGCCGCATCGTCATTGACGATCGTGGCCGGTTGCGCGGCGGGAACGGCCGACGCGGCATTCTGCGCGACCTGCACGGCGCCGCCGCTGGTTGCCTCGGCCTTCGCCGCTGCCTGCGCGGGCGCGGGCGCGGCAGCCACGACAGCCTGCTCGCCGGATTGCTGCTGCCAGCGCCATGCCCCCCAGCCGCCGACGGCGACCACGAGCGCGACGACGGCCGCGATCGGCCCTTTCAGCGAACGGCGCGGCGCTTCGGCCGGCGGCGTGACACGTCCTTCCAGATTCGCGAGAATGCGCGACTGCTGCGGTCCGCCCTCGCCTGCCGGTTTGGTATCGGACAGCAGGCTCGGCGGGGTTTTCGAATTTGAATTTTCCGGCGCACTCATTCAGCGTCTCATTGAATCCTGGTTTAATTCACCGCGATAATATAGCCCGGCCTCTCAAAGCAGCCTGATTCTAAGAGCAAGCATTGCAAAACACAATCAATTCCAATTTCCGGGGATTTCGTTGATTGCCGTCGCACTCGTCGCCTATTTCGCCCTTGCCGTCGCGGTCGCGGCACTGTTGCTTTTACCGGGTATCCGCGCGGCGGTTTTCGAATCCGTCGCCCAGTTTCACGGTCGCCTGACACGCCGTGCGAACGCTCGCGCCGCACGCACGCGAAGTCAAATTGTTAAATCGGCAACCGTTACGCGCGGCGCATTAAGCGACGTGCAAAATTTACTGATTCGGCGGCGCTTGATGATTATGGTGTCGGCAGGTATTCTTGCGACGCCGCCATTGGTGGCCATTGCGTTACGCGGTCGGCAATTGTTTCAGTACGACGACACGGCGCGCGTGCCCGACGAAAAGATCGCCGCGCTGCTGCAGGGCGAACAACTCGTGCCGCCCCCGCCGTTGCCGCCGGAAGTCTTTGCCACGAAGGAAGTCGAACAGGTGCGGCCGGCACTGAAGGATGCGAGCCGCGACTGGAACCTGCTGGATCCCGATTTCCGTACGCGTTTGTTGCTGGTCTACAAGATCATGCACGAACAATATGGTTACGAGATGGCGCTGCTGGAAGGTTATCGGAGCCCGGAACGACAGAATCGGCTCGCGCAGATGGGCACCAACGTGACCAATGCGGCGGCCTTCCAGAGTTATCACCAATTCGGGCTCGCGGCCGACAACGCGTTTCTGCGCGACGGCAAGCTGGTCATTTCCGAGAAAGATCCCTGGGCGATGCGCGGCTACCAGTTGTACGGACAGGTTGCCGAGCAGGTCGGCCTGACCTGGGGGGGCCGATGGAAAATGATGGATCTCGGGCACGTGGAATACCATAAACCCGGTTTTAAACTGGGACGCGGCAGCTAGTCAGGGCTGCCGGACAAGAAATAATGAGGGCGGCATGGGGCTTTTTAATCATCCGGCAGGAAACGATTTGAGCGGCGCAATCGATCGGGCATTCCGTTGCACGATTTTTTCCGATCGCCGCTTCCGTTTTAATTCTCACAGCGTCCTTTCATTATTGCGCGCGCCTTCTCCGATGCCGCGGGCGCATTGATGCCAGCCCCTTTCATCCCGTTTGACAGCATGGCGACACACCGCGGCGCCACGCTTGCCGCTCGGCGCGCCTGCGTCGCCTCACCGAATCGCACCGGAACCTGAACGTCCTATGCAACGCATCCTCAACGTGCTGACTCATCCGCGTACGCTCTCGATTGTCGGGATCATCGCGCTAGCGGCGATTCTCTTCATCGTCGCCGACATGCTGCAGCTGCCGCTCCTGTGGGCGGCGATCGCCTTCGCGGCGATCCTCGTGCTGTGGCTCGGCGTCGCGCTGGTGCGCCGCTGGCGCGTGAAGCGCGCGAACCAGCAGCTCGGCCAGGTGCTGGAAGAGCAGGCGGAAAGCGGCAAGATCGCCGCGCCGGCCGCGGCCGCGCTCGCACCCGACACGAAGACGGCCGACCTCGACGTGCTGCGCACGCGCCTCTCCGACGCGGTCAAGACGATCAAGACGTCGAAGATCGGCCAGGTGTCGGGCGGCTCCGCGCTGTACGAGCTGCCGTGGTACATCGTCATCGGCAACCCGGCCGCCGGCAAGAGCAGCGCGGTGCTGAACTCCGGCCTGCAGTTTCCGTTCGCGGACAAGAACAGCGCCGTGATCCACGGCATCGGCGGCACGCGCAACTGCGACTGGTTCTTCACGACCGAAGGGATCCTGCTCGACACGGCAGGCCGCTACTCGGTGCACGAGGAAGACCGCAGCGAATGGCTCGGCTTCCTTGGCCTGCTGAAGCGCTATCGCCCGAAAGCACCGATCAACGGCATCATCGTTACCGCGAGCATCGCCGAACTGACCGGCAACCGCCCCGAATTCGCGATCAACCTCGCGAAAAACCTCCGCCAGCGCGTTCAGGAGCTGACGGAAAAGCTCGAGGTGTTCGCGCCGGTCTATGTGATGTTCACGAAGGCCGACCTGATCACCGGCTTCACCGAATTCTTCAGCAGCAGCGACAAGCACGAATACGACCGCGTGTGGGGCGCCACCCTGCCCTACGAGCCAGACGACAAGCGCGACGTCGTCGCGCAGTTCGATACGCACTTCGAGGAACTCTACGAAGGGCTGAAGGAAATCAGCGTCGCGCAGCTGTCGCTGTCGCGCGGCAACCAGCTGTCGCCGGGCCAGTTGAGCTTCCCGCTCGAATTCTCGACGATCAAGCCGGCGCTGCGCGCGTTCCTGGCGACGCTGTTCGAGAACAACCCGTTCCAGTACAAGCCGATCTTCCGCGGCTTCTACTTCACCAGCGCGCTGCAGGAAGGCGAAACCAACAGCGCCGCCGCGCAGCGCATCGCGCACCGCTTCGGCCTCGACGCGAGCGCGCTGCCGAAGCCGCACAGCGCGTTTTCGAAGAACGGCTTCTTCCTGCGCGACCTGTTCTCGAAGGTGATCTTCGCGGACCGCCAGACCGTGCGCCAGTTCGCGAGCCCGACCAAGACCCGCCTGCGCTACGCAACCTTCTTCGGCTTCGTCGCGGCGCTCGCGCTCGCGCTCGGCGGCTGGACCTGGTCGACGATCGGCAACCAGCAGCTCGTCGCGAACGTGCAGGCCGACCTCGACAACGTCACGCGTCTGCAACAGGGCCGCAACGACCTGCAGTCGCGTCTGCAGGCGATGGACATCCTGGAAGACCGCATCGAACAGCTCGAACAGTTCCGCCGCGACAAGCCGGTGTCGGTGTCGCTCGGCCTGTACCAGGGCGACCGTCTCGAACAGCACCTGCTGACCGAGTACTACAACGGCGTGCGCCAGATCCTGCTGGCGCCGGTCTCGCAGAACCTCGCGTCGTTCATGAAGGACGTGAACGCGCACCCCGAACAGCTCGTGCCGATGACGCGCCCGCCCGAATCGGGCGCCGTGCAGGGCGGCGCGATTCCCGTGTCGACGAACCCGCCGGGCGCCACGCCGCTCGCCGGCGCCGCGCAGGGCGCATCCGCCGCGACGGCCGCCGCGCCGCAACAGGCGGCGGCACCGCAGGGCGGGCTATACAGCGACGCATCGCCGACCAACGTGCAGGACGCGTACAACGCGCTGAAGACCTACCTGATGCTGTCCGACAAGCGTCACGTCGAACAGGCGCACCTGACCGACCAGCTCGCCCGCTTCTGGCGCGGCTGGCTCGAGACGAATCGCGGCAACATGCCGCGCGACGAGATGATCAAGAGCGCCGAGCGCATGATCTCCTTCTACCTCGCGCGCGTGAACGACGACGACTGGCCGATGATCGACGCGAACCTCGCGCTCGTCGACCAGACCCGCGAGAACCTGCGCCGCGTCGTGCGCGGCATGCCGGCCCGCCAGCGTGTTTATGAGGAAATCAAGGCGCGCGCGTCGACCCGCTTCGCGCCGATGACCATCGCACGCATCGTCGGCGACGGCAACCAGGGGCTGGTCGCCGGCAGCTACGCGATTCCGGGCACGTTCACGCGCGAGGCGTGGTTCGACTACGTGCAGCCGGCGATCCGCGACGCGGCGACCAAGGAACTGCAGGCGAAGGACTGGGTGCTGAACACGTCGACGCAGGACGACCTGACGCTGGAAGGCAGCCCCGAGCAGATCCAGAAGACGCTCGTCGGGATGTACAAGACCGAATACGCGCAGCACTGGCAGAAGTTCATGCAGGGCATCGCGGTGCAGGGCTTCAGCAGCTTCGGCCAGGCCGTCGACGGGATGAACCGCCTCGGCGATCCGCAGGATTCGCCGATCCGCAAGATCCTCGAGACCGCGTACGACCAGACGTCGTGGGACAACCCGTCGCTGGCGAACGTCGCGATCAAGAAGGCGCAGACCGGCGTCGTGAACTGGGTCAAGCAACTGTTCACGCGCTCGCAGGCCGGCCAGATGGCGGCCGCGAACATCGACATCAACGGCAACCCGGCCGAGGTGCCGATGGGTCCGATCGGCCAGGAGTTCATCGGGCTCGCGCGGATCGTCGCGACGCACGACGGCACGTCGATGCTCAAGGGCTACATGGACTCACTGTCGAAGGTCCGCACGCGCTTCAACGTGATCAAGAACCAGGGCGACCCCGGCCCCGGCGCGCGCCAGCTGATGCAGCAGACGCTCGACGGCAACGGTTCGGAACTGGCCGATTCGCTGAAGTTCGTCGACGAGCAGATGCTGACCGGCCTGACCGACTCGCAACGCAAGTCGCTGCGTCCGCTGCTGGTGCGCCCGCTGATGCAGGCGTTCTCGGTGGTGATCCAGCCGGCGAGCGCCGAAGTCAACAAGGTGTGGAACGCGCAGGTCTACCAGCCGTTCCAGAGCTCGCTCGCGACGAAGTACCCGTTCGCGGCGAACGCGAAGGTCGAGGCCGGCGCCGGCGAGATCGCGCAGGTGTTCGGTCCGGACGGTGCGATCGCGAAGTTCGTCGGCACGACGCTGGGCCCGCTCGCGGTGCGCCGCGGCGACACGCTCGCCGCCCGCACGTGGGGCGACATGGGCATCGGCCTCACGCCCGACTTCACGAACGGCTTCGCGCGCTGGGTCGCCCCGCTCGCCGGCGGCGCCGCAGGCGGCACGGCCGCGGCGGCCGAACCGCAGACCGTGTTCCAGATCCTGCCGCAGCCGAGCACGGGCACGACGGAATACACGATCGCGATCGACGGCCAGCAACTGCGCTATCGCAACACGCCGCCGCAGTGGACCAACTTCGTGTGGCCGAACCCGCAGGGCTCGCCGGGCGCGACGCTGTCCGCGACGACCTTCGACGGCCGCACCGTGCAGCTCGTCAACGAACCGGGCCGCTACGGTCTCGAGAAGCTGATCAACTCGGCGCAGCGCAAGCGCCGTCCGGACGGCACCTTCGACCTCACGTGGGTCCAGGGCAGCGTGAACGTGTCGGTGACGATGCGCATCATCAGCACGTCGCAGCCGACGAGCGGCGGCGGCGACCAGCCGCAGCAGCAGAGCCTGCGCGGCCTGCAGCTGCCGTCGTCGGTCGCCGACGCGAGTGCGGGCGCCGCGCAGAACGCGACGCAGGCCGGCACGGGCGCGCCGGCCGCGGCACCGGCACCGGCACCGGCACCGGCCGTCGCGGCCACCGCCGCAACGAATGCACAGGGGGCGCAATGACGCAAACCGTTCAGGCGCAGATCGCCTACTTCGGCAAGATTCCGTCGCGCGGCGACTTCGTGAAGAGCCCGCACAATCCGCAGCTGCTGCAGACGCTCGATCGCTGGATCGCGCAGGCGCTCGAACTGCTCGCGGAAGATCCGCGCTGGAAGATCGTCTACGAGGATGCGAAGCCGATGCATTTCGCGTTCCTCGGCTCGCGCAGCAAGCTCGCGATCGCGGGGCACATGGTCGCGAGCCACGACGTGTCGATGCGCCGCTTCCCGTTTCTCGGCGCGACCGCGCTCGAGGTCGACCGGCCGCTCGCGTTCCTCGCGCGCAGCCCGCTCGCATTCGCGCGGCTGTGGTCGCGCGTCGCCGCGCAGATGCCGCCGCTGCTCGCGAAGGAGGAGCCGCCCGGCGCGCTGCAGGCGCTCGGCGACACGCAGGTGCCGATCGACGTCGGCGGCCCCGGCACGTCGCATGACGGCACCTTCAACGACTTCATCGAACACCAGTCGCTGTATGGCCTGCAGCAGATGCTGCTCGAAAGCGGCCATCCGGTCCGGCTGCGCGGCGCCATGCTCGCGCTCGGCTCGCTGCTGCGGCCCGTGATGCAGAGCGGCTCGTCGCACATCGAGCGCGGCCTGACGCTGCCGCTGCCGATCGACCCGTTCTATCGCAGCCTCGTCGCCGCGTTCTGGCTCGAACTGATCGCACCGTTCGTCGCGCAGGCCGACTTCGAGCTTGCGATCTTCATCGGCACGATCGCCGAGCGCGAACGGCTGATCATCGGCTTCAACGGCGCGTCGTCGAAGACGCTGCTGAGCGTCGTCGACCCGCAGACCTACGCCGCCCACAACATCGACATCGACGATCCCGAATGGATCGACGCCCATGCGCAAAACGATCAGCAGATCAGCAAGCTCGTCAGCTACCTCGACCAACCGCAACTCTCGCTGCGCGTCGCCATCGACGCGTTCCGCGAAGCGTTCATCGGAGGCTGACGGGATGCAACGCACGATTCACGTCCGCCGCACGCGCTGCTCGGCATTCGTTGCCGCCCTCGCCGCCGCCGGCCTCGTCGCCAGCGGCGCGGCCCACGCGCAGAACACCGGCGGCGCGACCGTCACGCCGGTCGGCAACGGCACGGTCGCGGCCGCGGCCCTGCCCGCGAACACCAACCCCGGCGCCGCGCCGGCCACGGCGTCCGGCACGGTGGTGCACGGCACGGCCGGCACGATCTCGCCACCGCCCGCGAACGCGACGCCCGGCCAGGTGGTGGTCGGCGGCAAGGTGCCCGACGAGGCGACCAAGGCCGCCGTGCTGCAGAAACTGCGCGACACCTACGGCGCGACGAACGTGGTCGACCAGATCGAGGTCGGCGACGTCGCGACGCCGCCGAACTGGAGCGCGAACGTGCAGAAGCTGCTCGGCGCGCAGTTGAAGCAGATCAGCAAGGGCCAGTTGAAGATCAACGGCACGCAGATCGAGATGAAGGGCGAGGTGCACAACGAGGCGCAGCGCCAGCAGCTCGCGAGCGACATGGCGAACACGCTGAATCCGACGTACACGATCAAGAACGGGCTGCGCGTGTCGGCGTCCGAGCAGGGGCTGCTCGACCAGACGCTCGCGAACCGCACGATCGAGTTCGAGACGGGCAGCGCGACGCTGACACCGCAAGGCAGGCAGATTCTCGACCAGATGGCGGCCGCGCTGTCGAAGCTGCAGAACCGCACGGTCGACATCATCGGCCACACCGACAACTCGGGGAACCGGACGTCGAACATCGCGCTGAGCCAGGCGCGCGCGGATGCGGTGAAGGGTTATCTGATCACGAAGAGCATCCCGCCGCAGCAGATGACGACGACGGGCGTCGGGCCGGATCAGCCGATTGCGCCGAATGATACGGCCGAGGGGCGGGCGAGGAATCGGCGGATCGAGTTTAGGGTGGGGCAGTAGGCGGCGCATTCAGGGACAGAGAACCCAGCAAATCCGATGAAATTCGCTTTGCGCTGCTTGCGATCCGCCATTCTCCTGGTCGTCGGTGCGGTCTTCGTGCTGATGGGTGTGGCTAGTGCGATCAATTCGGCCATCCTCGTTCGCGCCGGTGCGTGGCCTCACGTCCCCGCCTTCGTCGAGCAATGCGAGTTGTCTCTGCGATATGGCAAGTCCGACGCGACATGGGAGGCGCGCGCCGTCTTCCGCTATGGTGCAGGGCAGACGCAGCACTACGAGACAACGTGGCAGCCTGCCGGCTCGCCCGTTTATTCGCGATCGGCCGCTTCGAACATCAGCCGCGAACAGTTCGCCGCGTTCACGAAGACGTATTGCAGCGACGCCGCGAACGATGGCCTGCGCGTTTCGCCGATGTTTCCGGGTATTGCCCGACGCAACGAAGCGGTTGTGGGCAGGGAATGGGTACGTGAAATCGGATTCGGTCTGTTTGCGCTGGTCGGCGGGTTGATGCTGTGTGCGATGAGCATTTCGATGCTGCCGTGGATCGAGGATCGCAACAAGTACGCGGTGAGGCGCAAGATGCGGCGGGCGCGGAATCGGGTCAGCGGTTCGTGATGCGGACGTGCAGGCTGGTTTCGGATCGCGCTTGACCTCCTCCACCTATGTAAGGGCGACTGATCGCCGATTCATCGAATAGTGAACATACAACACGATCGACACAAAGCACTGTACCGCCAGCGTCAACTTCCACACCCAGTGCGCCACCACACCAAGTTGCGAGAAAACGTAATAGATGCCGGCCACGAGCATACCGAGCGCCAGCTCGATCACGGCCAACCTTCCGTGCTGATCTATCGGCGAACCATCGTCAAGGTTGGATTTCATCATCAACATAACCAACAACCAATCATGGATCGAGGATGGTGTCGTTGCCGGATTCCCGCTCTAACTCGATCAGCAGGCAGATATGAAATATGCCAACCGCACCATGAAACCCGTGGCCATCAGAGATGGAAAACGGAAAACCAACCATCAACAGAATTAACGGATTAACCTCTATCCAGCCACCAATACACGCTTACCACGCTCTTTTTCGATCTGCCTCGGCAAGGACATCATCAAAATATAGTTACGCACAAGCAAATTAACAAACAGCAGCGCAAGCGGCATACCGAATACCGCCAGAAACAACAGTACACCATTAGTTCCAAAATTAGATGAAAGCAGGCGATTAATTACCAAATAGAACGGCGCAATCGCGAAGACGACATATTTAAAGATCTTCGGCATGATATTCGGCTCGCGATGATATCGGTCGAACTCCATTGCACCACGTTGAACATCGTAGACGAGTGCCCCGCCATGCTCCTTGATCACCCTGTCGAGGAAGGGGGTAGCGTTGACTGTGTGGCGCACGTTGCGCTGTACCACCAGAGCCCAAACGATGTTAAGCGCAATTCCACCAATCAATCCCGGCCATCGCACTCCGCCAGGCATCGGTGCAAACGCGAAATAGCAGAAATAGCAAAATACTCCAAAAAAATAGTAAGTCGAGAGAGTACCAATCGACATAACCATTCCATATGCATACAGATCGTTCGTGCCACGATATCGGACGTAGACGAAAAGCAGCGCGACGCAGCTCAGTACCGCGACCAAAACGCCAATCCTCCATGGCCATGCCGATACCGACAACTCGTCAGAATAGGCTGCATACGATAGCGCTGCTCCCAGCAACGACATCACCAAAACCAGCGGAACCGCTTTCTTCACCACTGCCAGAACGTGGTCCGACTCAGGTTGCGAAATATTCTTTATCATCATCGTTTCTGTTCTCTAGAGCATTACGCACTATCAAGGCGTAAACATCATCGGATAGCCCTCGTAGTCCTTCGGCATGACCTTCTCCAGATAGGTTGCCGCGCTTTTAAGCGACTCGCCTAGCCATTTGAAACCGGCAGTAACAATCTCAGTCGCATGGACCTTCTTGTCCAGATAATCCAGACCGTACCCCACCGCACACGCAACGACGATGGTACCAACCACGATCCCCCATACGGGCAAGCCAGCTGTGCCGAAGAATCCAACAATCAAACCAATGACAAGCGACGTGACGGCCGCATTCAGTCCGGCCTTGGTGACATCAATAAGAATCTTCCCAAGCAAATCGGAGACATGCTTGCGGCGCTTGCCTTCATGATCGATCTGCTCGTAGTCACGCAGCCACTCGGCCGTATCCAATGCAATCGTAAAGACGAACGCGATTCTCCCGGCATTTTTGAACGCCCCCTTGACGGCCTCCTTCGCCGCGGCCGCGCGAGACGCGGCGTTGCCGGCGCCGCCTGCGATCGTCAACACCTTTTCGTGCTGCACACCATATCGCGCCGCAGACATTAGCTGACGCAATTTCTGGTTGCCCGAAAACACGACGTACCACTTCTCCCCAGCATTCTTATGAACGACCTTTACTAATCGAAATTTTTGCGACCAAAGCTCGCTTGCCCATTTCTTGTTGTCGTTAAGGAACGCAGCGACTCCGGCAAGTTGGGCCGTCAGCCAGTTGCGTGTCGCAATCTTGTTTGGATCAATCGCGGTTTCCTCCGCGCCTCCTGACGACAGCGCATCTAGGATTTCGTGGGGCACCGCGGCAAGATTGACTTCGGTTACGTGTGCATACTGCGTCGACTTAACGTCGGCATCGGGACTCAAATTGATAGGTAGGGGAAATGCTCCTGCCTGTCCGATAGACAATGGGTCTGGTTCAAACGTCTGTAGCGGCCGAAGCACGGCCCCTTCCGGACTTGCACCGATCGGCATGCCAAGCCGGCCCACCTGCGTTGCTGCAAACGGGGGCTGACTAGTCGACGTGTTGAGATTCATTGCGATGATGATCGGTTCCGGTTTGGCCTTCGGATCGGAGCTACCGTCAACCAGGCCAAACTGAAGCATTGAATACCGCTGAAACACCTTCCCGTCGCGCTTCAACACCAATTCGCCCTTGAAATCGCGTCCGATCCAGATGTGGTAGCGCTGGCCGTCCGCGAAACGCCCCTGCTTCACACGCTTCTTTTGCGCGACGTCATACATCCAGTCTTCCGGCGCCTCGACGGTATAAGTCGCGCCTTTGCTTATATGAAAATCAAAAATGACATCCCGATGCTTGCGCAGCAGCACCGTGATATCCGACTCGGCCCAGCAACTCACCGGCTCCCCCGGCAGATCAATACAAACGTTATGTTGAACAAGCGCCTTGCCGCCCATTTTCACTCTCCCGTCCGCTTGACCTGACTGGCCACGAACTCGTCAAAATCGATGTTCTTCAATTCCGCCTTGCCTTCCGCGTCGAGCGCGACGCTATGCTCGGTCCCGTCTTCCGTCGTGAACTTGATCGGCTCCCCGTGCGGCACGTTGCCGTCGGCATCCACATAGCGAATCCGCATGTCTGCCTTCTTGCCTTCCGCCTTGAACGTCTTGTGCATGCTCGTCGGTCCGCTGAACGCATGCTGTCCGCCCTTCACGTCGATCTTGCCCGGCGCATGAATCTCGATGTTGCCGCCCTTGATCCGGACATACGCGCCGCCGGAAGTCAGCAGAATCTCCTCCTTAGCGACGCCTTCGATCGTTGAGGTCGCCGACAGCACCTTGATCGTCTTCTGCGCGACCATCTCGACGTTGTCGTTCTGCGCCTGTATCTCGACGGCACCTTGCCCGGCGAACAGCTTCATCCCCGCGTTCTGCGCGAACAGGCTCAGTTTTTCCTTGACGCTCGCCACCAGCGATTTCCCGCTGGTGATGAACGTACTTTGACCACTGACGATATTGGTCTGCCGGTCGCTTGCCAGATGCACCGACTGCTGCGACGCCACCCCGATCCCCGCCGGGCTCGCGAACAGCATCACCGGCTCCTTGAACGCATTCGCGTTCCCCGTCCCGCCGCCGGCCGTCCTGCCCCCGCCCGCGCTCGCTCCCGCCACGCTGTTCTGCGTTGCATCGGTGAACTGCTTCAGCGCATCGTGGCCGGCGCCGAGACTCTCCGCCTGATGCATCTCGCTGACCTGCGACATCGACTCGACCAGCCCCTGCGCATTGGCCAGCTGCTGCTTCGCCTCGCTCACGTCGAGCGGCTGGCTGTTCGCCTGCTTCGGATGCGTCGTCACGTACAAACCCTGCCCGGCGCGCATCGCACCGTACGCATCCGTGCGCAGGTCGAAGCCGGAACCGAGATACGCACCGCGCGTATTGCCGTTCTGCTCGATCAGGTAGCCGAGGTGAAGCAGCGAATTCGCGCTGCTGCTGAACAGGCGCGCGCGGTTCTGCCCGGTCGCGTCGTCGAGCACCATCTCGTTGTGGCCCGACCCCGCATACTCCTTCGACCGGAAGCCCGACAGGATCCCGTCGCTATGCCACTGCGGCTTGACGGCGCCGTTGTACACGCGATGCATGACGATCGGCCGGTCGCAGTCGCCGCCGATGTAGCCGATCAGCACTTCCTCGCCGACCCGCGGAATATGCACGCCACCGTAGCCGCCGCCGGTATCCGACTGCACGACGCGCATCCAGCACGATGCCGTCTCGCGGCCTTCGCTTTGCCGGTCCCAGACGAACATGACCTTGATCCGGTTCAGCTCGTCGGTGTACACCTCTTCGCCCTTCGGCCCGACGACGACGGCCGTCTCGAGCTGCATCGCGGGCTTGCGGTGCTCGAACGGGCTGCGATACGACACGCTCGCGCGCTGCGCCTCGACCTCGACGAGATAGAACCCGGCGGAACCGTCGTCATGCCCGACCTGAAACGCAGCCGCCTCACCATGACCGGCCCTCGCCTGTGCCAACTGGTCCTGCAGGCTATGCGGGAAGTTCGCTTCGTGGTCCGAGATCGGCAGATTGTTCTCGATGTAACGCGTGACGCCGATGGCCGCGAATTCGCGATCGCTCGCCGAATCGCGATCGTGCTCGGGATGACCGGTCAGCGTGAAGCGCCGGCCCGCATCGATCGCGCGCACGCCGCCCACGCCGAAGAAGCGCTTCGCGCGCGACTCCCACTCCTCGAGGCGAATCTTCGACAGATGTTCGCCGCGGTCCTGGCCCGGATACGTGTACGCGCCGGTGTATTCGTAGATTTCCGCCTGGCCCGGCAGGTCGCCCTGGCCGGCCTTCGTCGGCAGCGACGTGCCGTTCGGATTGCCCGCCGACGACGGCGATTTGTAGTCGAACGTGCGCGTCGTGTGCAGCGTGCTTTGCAATGTCCGCGACGCGGCCCATTGCGTGAAACCGGCCGTTTCGGTGCCCGTGCCCGAGCGGTCGAACGTGACGGCATTCGGCGACAGCGCATCGACTGCATGCACGTCGTCGGTGATGACGAGCGTGTGCGACTTCCCGTCTTCGCCGTGCCGCCAGAAACCGAACAGCCCTTCGTCCTCCATCAGCCGATGCACGAAGTTCCAGTCCGTTTCGCTCTGCCGGCAGTACGACCGCGACGGCAACGGTTTCGACAACGCGAACTGGTATCGGCCTCTGGCCTGCGGGTGCATGTCGAACACGTCGGCGAGAATCGCGTCGACGGGCTTGTCCTGCCAGTACCGCATGTCGCTGCGGAACTTGAGGAAATGCATCCACGACGCGAAGCGCAGCTGATAGCTCGACAGGCTGCCGTCGGCGCCGAGCCGCCGCGCCGTGTGCACATAGCCGTTGATCGGCAGATACGACTTGTCCGCCTGCTGGATCCACAGCGTGATCGGTTGCGCGATCAGCGTCTTGAGCTCGACGTCGCTCGCCGTGGACACCAGATCGAGCGTCACGCTGAAATCGCGACCCAGCTCGGAACGGGTCACGGCGCGGCGCGGCACGAGCGCATTGTTCGGCAGCGACGGGATGTCCGTCTTCAGCAAGCGGTCCTGCTGAATCAGGCCGCCGCGGATCGCCTGTGCCAGTTCGGTCACGTTCATGCGTCTTCCTGTTCTTGTTGCCGCGAGCCAGCCGGGCCCGCGCTCTCAGGTCAAGGTTCCGTCGTTCAGGACTGCTCGTCGGGCCTTACCCCGAGCAGTTCGCGGATGTGCGACAGCGACCCGTCGTCCTTCACGACACTCTCCAGCCACTTGTGCAGCGGCATGTCGGCCCATTCGGCGGCCTTGTCCGCGAGATACGCGACCGGGCTGTGCGGCTCGGTCTGGCGGAAGTAACGCGCGACGGCACGCAGCTGGTCGACGGCCTGCGCACGGTTCTGGATGCCGGCGATCATCTGCGTCACCGGCGGACGCGGAGCGGTCTGCGACTGCACGTGGGTCTCCTCGCTGTGGAACGTGTCGCCGAAGCTCGGCTCGATACGCTCGGGCTGCGCCTGCGGCGCCGACGGCGCATGCGGCGCGCTCCCCGTATAACCCTGCTCGCGTGCGAAGCGCTCGACGAGCCGATACACGGTCTCGAACGCGTCGCGCGCCTGCCGGAAGCTCGGCGCCGAATCGCCGGCGCGTTCGACGAGCCGCTCCTCGAACGCATCGAGCGCGAATTCGAACGCCTTCAGGTTCGCGAGCAGCGTCGTGTAGAACGCGATCGACGTCACGCGCCGCGACGCATCGACCTGCTCGACCGACGGTTTGCCGCGCGCGATGTCGTCGGCGTGTTCGGGGTCGCGCTTCACGGCCTGCGCCACGTGCAGCGCGACTTCCCAGTCGAGCGTGGTGAACGCGTTCGACGCGCCGTCCGTCACCGGAATGCCGCGCAGCAGCTCGGCCGTGCGGCCGGACAGCCACGCGACGTTGCCGAGCCGGTATTCGACGTCGTCGCCTTCGGGCAGCGGATGCACGGTGTCCCAGTAGTCTCGGCACAGGCCTTCCAGCAGCGCATAACCTTCGGTGAGGCCGGTGATGCCGTCCTCCAGCGCGAGCGCCTCGGTCAGCCACACGGCGAGCCGCAGGTCCTTGGTGCGCGTGCGCAGCAGCTCGCCCGCGTGATCGACGACGAAGCCCCAGTCGGCCTCCTTGATCTCGGTCACCCACTCGCCCTGGTCGAGCGTCGGATCGTCATAGCGCCGCGCGTCCTGGATCGCGTCGAATTCGTTCGAGAACAGCAGGTCGTCGCCGCTGGGCGACGCGTCGCTGATCGGCGTCAGCAGCTCGGGGAGATT
This sequence comes from Burkholderia sp. BCC1640, assembly GCF_902833125.1. Taxonomy (NCBI): domain Bacteria; kingdom Pseudomonadati; phylum Pseudomonadota; class Betaproteobacteria; order Burkholderiales; family Burkholderiaceae; genus Burkholderia; species Burkholderia sp. BCC1640. The sequence goes on from NZ_CADFEF010000007.1 coordinate 68,968, forward strand.
GATCGGCATGGTTCAGTGAATCCGTTGATGCATGAGATGTCGCGCGCGCGGGCTCATTCGACCGTGTACGCGAATTCGCCGGCCTCGTCCGCGCGCACCGCGATGCGCGCGATGGCCGCGCCGTCGGCGATCCGGCCGAGCACGTGGCCCGCGATCTCCGGCAGCAGCGTGCCGTTCAGGATGTGGTCGACGTTGCGGGCGCCCGAATCGACCTCGGTGCAGCGCGCGAGCACCGCGTCGACGAGCGATTCGTCCCACTCGAACGCGGCCTTGTGGTTCGCTTCGATGCGGCGGCGGATCCGTTCGAGCTTCAGCGCGATGATCTCGGCCAGCACGTCGTCGGAAATCGGGTAGTACGGCACGACCTTCATCCGGCCGAGGAACGCCGGCTTGAACGTCTTGTACAGCTGCGGCCGCAGCGCCTCGGCGAGCGCGTCCGGATCGGGCAGCTCCTCGGCCGGCTTGTTCAGGCATGCCTGCATCACCGCCGCCGACCCGACGTTCGACGTCAGGATGATCAGCGTGTTGCGGAAGTCGATCTCGCGCCCTTCGGCATCGTCCATCGTGCCCTTGTCGAATACCTGGAAGAACATCTCGAGCACGTCCGGGTGCGCCTTCTCGACCTCGTCGAGCAGCACGACGGAATACGGATTGCGGCGCACGGCCTCGGTCAGCACGCCGCCCTCGCCGTAGCCGACGTAGCCCGGCGGCGAACCCTTCAGGCCCGACACGCTGTGCGCTTCCTGGTACTCGCTCATGTTGATCGTGACCATCTTGCGCTCGCCGCCGTACAGGATGTCGGCCAGCGCGAGCGCGGTCTCGGTCTTGCCGACGCCCGACGGGCCGACGAACATGAACACGCCGCGCGGCTTGTTCGGATCCTCGAGGTTCGCGGTCGCCGTGCGCACGCGCTGCGCGATCGCGTCGAGCGCATGGTCCTGACCGATCACGCGCGCGGTCAGCAGCGGCTGCAGGTTCAGCACGGTGTCGATCTCGTCCTTCACCATCCGGCCGAGCGGAATGCCCGTCCACGCGGCGACGATCTCGGCGACGACGTGGCCGTCGACCTGCAGCGGCACCATCGGCTCGCCGCCCTGCAGCGCATGCAGCGACGCGACGCGTTCGGCCAGCTTCTCGCGCGTGGCCGGCACGTCGACCGGCTCGCCGTCTTCGGACGGGCCGCGCGCCTTGTCGAGCGTCTCGCGCAGCACGGTGATCTCGGCGACGATCGCACGCTCGGCTTCATAGCGCGCCTCGTCCTCGGTCAATTGCGCGAGCGCCGTGTCGCGTGCGCCGCGCAGCTCGCCGAGCCGCTCGTCGTGCGCCGCGCCGCCCGCCGCCTCGCGCTCCAGCGACGCGATTTCCGCGTCGATGCGCTCGATGCGCTTCTTCGTGTCGTCGATCGCCGCCGGCGTCGCGCTGTGTGCGAGCGCGACCTTCGCGCACGCGGTGTCGAGCACGCTGATCGCCTTGTCCGGCAGCTGGCGACCACTGATGTAGCGATGCGACAGGCGCACGGCCTCGGTGATCGCGTCGTCGAGAATCCGCACGTTGAAGTGCTTCTCCATCAGCCCCGACATCCCGCGCAGCATCGCGGCCGCGAGCGGCTCGCTCGGCTCCTCGACCTTCACGACCTGGAAGCGCCGCGCGAGGGCCGCGTCCTTCTCGAAGTACTTCTTGTATTCGCTCCACGTCGTCGCGGCGATCGTGCGCAGTTCGCCGCGCGCGAGCGCCGGCTTCAGCAGGTTCGCCGCGTCGTTCTGGCCGGCCTGGCCACCCGCGCCGATGATCGTGTGCGCCTCGTCGATGAACAGGATGATCGGGTGCGCGCTCTTCTTCACCTCGTCGATCACGCTCTTCAGTCGGTTCTCGAACTCGCCCTTCACGCTCGCGCCGGCCTGCAGCAGGCCCATGTCGAGCACGTGCAGCGCGACGCCGGAAAGCGGCGGCGGCACGTCGTCGGCCGCGATCCGCAGCGCGAGGCCCTCGACGACCGCCGTTTTGCCGACACCGGCCTCGCCGGTCATGATCGGGTTGTTCTGGCGGCGGCGCATCAGGATGTCGATCGCCTGGCGAATCTCGGCTTCGCGGCCGATCACCGGGTCGATCTTGCCGTCGCGCGCGCGCTGCGTGAGGTTGGTCGTGTACGTGTCGAGCGCGGGCGTCTTGGACGGGCCGGCCGCGGGCGCGGCGCCGTCGCCAACCGGCGCGACGTCGCCGTCTTCCGCATCCGCCTGACGCGGCTCGGCCTCGCTCGACCCGGCCATGATTTCGTCGAACTTGTGCTTCAGGTCCGTCACGTTCATTTCCGCGAACTGCGACGACATGCGCTGCGCGAACTGCGCGAGATCGGGTGCGGTCAGCAGCGCGAGCAGCAGGTGCCCCGAGCGGATGCGGCCGAGCTGCGAATCGAGCGACGCGATCAGCCAGGCCTGCTCGAACAGCGCGATCAGGTGCACGGAGAACACCGGCGTGCGCGTGTTGCCCGTCTTCAGGCGCGTGAGTTCACGCTCGAGATCGGCACGCAGCGCATGCGGATCGACGCGGCTCGCGCGCAGCGCGAGCGGCAGGTCGCCCGTCGCTTCCTCGAGCAGCGCGAGGAACAGATGCTCCAGATCGACTTCGTAGTGGCCGCGCGCCAGGCACGCGCTCGCCGCGCGCTCGGTCGCGTGCCGGCACAGCGGATTCAGTTTCGTGATCAGGGTCTTCAGAGGCGTGCTCATGGCGTCGATCTCAGGTTCGATTGCGTGTTTGTTGTCGTTCGGAATCAGTGAATCACGTGCAGTTCGTAGCGGGCATCCGAGCGGTCGTCGACCGCGTCGCGCGTGCAGAGGAACGCGTCCCAGCCGAGCCGCGAGCCCGCGCCGAGCACGCTCGCGCCGACCTCGGTGCGCTTCAGCACGAGCTTCACCTCGTATTCGAGCGTGACGCCGGCGAGCAGCGTCAGCATCCGCTCGAGCGCGACGGCCTGCGCGCCGCCCGGCAGGAATGCCTCGTAGTCGCGCTTGGACAGCGGGCCGACGACGATCCGCGCGCGCATGTCGCGCTGCCACACGCGTTCGCCGACGAGCGCCGTCGCGCCGAGCACCGCGTTGACTTCGCCGAGCACGCTCAGCTGGTCGGGCGGCACGTCGTACCACTTGCCGACGAACTGGTCGATCTTCACGGGCACGCGGAAATAATCGGACAGCGTGCGCTGCAGGTAGGCGGCGGACATCGGCCGGTGCCGCGCGGCGAGCGCGTAGCCGGCAACGGCCTCGTCGAGCACGCCGCCCGCGCCGGCCGCGAGGCTGTCGCGCACCTCGTCGCTCGGCACGCCGGCGATCGCGAGCAGGAGCGGCAGGTAGCGCTCGTCGCGGTCGAGTTCGTAATGGAACGGCAGCCGGTACTTCTTCCACGCCGCGTAGAACAGCGCGGTCGCGCGGTTCGAGAACACGTCGAAGAAGGCGCGCGCCGCGTGGTCGCGCTTCAGATGCTCGCGCGCGACGATCTGCTCGGTGTAGTGCAGCGGCAGCGCGCCCTGCCCGCCCAGTAGCCCGAAGAATGCGGGCGTCAGCTCGACGTGACCGAGCTCGCCGGCCGCGAGCGCGGCGCCGCGTTGCTCGCCCGAATCGAGCAGCGTGCCGCCGTCGTCGAACGAACGGGCGCCTTCGATCTCGCTCGGCGGGAAGCCGAGCGACAGCGTGTTGCGGAATTCGATGCGCTGCGCGACGACGTCGCCCTGCCGCCACGCGCCGGGCGCATCGGACGCCTGCCGCGCGAACAGCCCCTCGAGCACGCGCACCGCCTGGAAGAACTCGAAGCGGTGCGGCTCGTAGAGCAGCGCGTCGACTACGCCAGGATCGATTCGCCGGTCCGGGGCTTGCATCGGATGATCTCCTCGCCGGTGCGCTTCGACACCACGACTAGTTGAACGAAACTGTTGAGGTGGACGTACAGCCCGAAGAAGCTGTCGAGCACGCGCACGAACGACGCGAGGCTCGCGCCGACGAAGTGCTCCTCGTCGATCGTCAGGCGGATCTCGATGCCGCGCACGAAGGTCGCGAACGGCTTGCCGGGCAGCCACTGCACGGCGCCGCGCTGCTCGACGCCGGCGAGGCCGTCGATCTGGCGCATCGACACGGCGGTGCGCCGCAGGTCGTACAACGTCAGCATTTCCTTGAGCGGCGCGAGCCCGTGCGCGACCAGCGACACGTGGTTCAGCGCGAGATGCGACACGAGCCGCCAGTGCGCGGCGCGACCGCGCTCGAAGCGCACGCTCTGCGTCGGGCGCCGCAACAGCGAGATGCCGCTCGTCTGCGCGCCGCCTTCCTGGAACAGGTCGCCGCCTTCGAGACCGAACGCGAGCATCGACGGCAGGTCGCGGTTCGTGCAGGTGAGGTCGAGGCTCAGCGTGTCGGTTTGCGGCGACGTCGGCTCGAAGTCGATGTCGACGATCGAGATCTCGGTTTCGTAGCCGGGGCTTTTCTGCGCGACCCAGTCGTTGCGGCGCGCGAACCAGTAATGACCGATCCGCGCCGACTCGCCGTGATGCAGCGAATAGAACGGCCGGAACTCGATCACCGATTCTTCATGCGCCTGCTGCCGGACGAGCTTCACCGAATCGATCGAATACACCTCGTACGCGAACGCACGGCGCGCTTCGGCGATCACCGGGTACGACACCGCGCGGTGCGTGATGCGGATCGGCTCGCCGTGCTGGCGGAACAGGTTGACGATCGGCGTGCAGAACAGCCGGAAATGGCTGGCCGTGAGCAGCTCGAGCAGCCGCGCGACGTGCGAATCGCTGCGCACGTCCTGCAGCACCAGATGCAGCGTCGCGCGCTGGCAGCGGCCCGACGCGCGCGCGATCGCCGCGAGGTCGAAATCGACGAAATCGAACTTGTCGGGGAACGCGAAGTATTCGGTGAGCAGGCGATACGCGGGGTGTGACTTCGCCGGGTAGTCGATCAGCGCATCGTCCTCGTCGAAGCCGGCGTGCGCGATCGGCAGCTTGCGCAGCGCGGTCCAGCGGCCGTTGCGCTCGGGCTCGACATACGCGCCGAGCACGTTGACGAACAGGCAATCGGTCAGCGCGGCGACGAACGACTGCTCGCCGTGCAGGTGCGCGCGCAGCGTCGGCAGCTTCAGCGCGCCGAGATCGAGTTGCGCGGCGAGCGATTCGAACGTGATCGAGATCACGCCCGTCGCGTTGGACGGCAGCACCGTCGCGCTCGGCGCGAGCGCGACCGGCGTGAAGCGCGCCTCCGAGATGCGGATCGGCGCGAGCGTCACGTCGTATGCGGTGCGGAACCGGCACTGCACGCCGCGGATCGGACGGCTCTTCAGCTCGGTGCCGCGGTCGATCACGACCGGTTCGGTCTGCTGACCCGGCGAGGCCGGCGTGAACTGCGCGATCGAGCACGACGGGAACGGCCGCAGGTAGTGCGGATACAGCACTTCCAGCAGCGCTTCGGTGAATTCCGGGTAGTCGTCGTCGAGCTTCTTGTTGATGCGCGCGCCGAGCAGCGCGAACGACTCGATCATCCGCTCGACGTGCGGATCCTCGCAGTGCTCGCCGGACAACGCGAGTCGCGCGGCGATCTTCGGATAACGTTCGGCGAAATCTCGCGAATAGCGCCGCAAAAACGATAATTCGCGCTCGTAGTACGGCAGCAATTCTTCCATCGACGACCCCGAGAACCTCAATATTTCCTGCCGGACCCTGAACCATCACCGGGCGGTCCGGCCCGCTCGGCGGCTTGATTTACAGCATTCTGGCCGCGCGCGTGCGCGTGACCGAATACTGCAGCGTCGACGGCTGCAGCATCGCGTCGAAACTCACCGGCTCCTCGGCCGGATGCACGACGAGCAGCGCCTGGATCGCGAAGTACAGCGCGTTGGTCGACTGCTCGTTCAGCTCGAACGTCACCTGCACCTGCTGCAGCCGCGGCTCGTGGCGCGCGATGGCCTGCTGGATCGACTTGCAGATGAACGCGCGGTCGTAGTGACTCGCGAGGCTCAGCCCCGCGAAATCGTTCAGCCCGTAGGTCAGCACCGATTTCTGGCATTCCGGCAGCGCGGCCAGCTCGATTTCGGTGTGCGCGATACGGGTGTTGAGGATCGCCTCGACGTCGCGGGCGACCGTGTTCTTGAGCTCGTCCAGCGACAATTGCCGCATCGCGGCCGAGGCCGGCAGGTGCGGTTCGTCGTCGAACAGCTTGTCGAGAAAACTGGGTTCGAATCGTTTCATAAGGGCCTGTTTCCGCTAATAACGGGCTTGCGAACGTGCGTTGCCGGTCGTAGTGCAAGAAGTGAGGAGCGCCGTTTGGCCGTGCCAAACAAGCGACGAACGACGCCGCAATACGGCCGGCAACGCACGTTCCCCTGTTCTGAAAAAATCCGTTCGTGGGGCTGGCCCCCAGAAGGGCCGATCGCGGCGTCACGCTCCTCGCGAATACGTCGAGTATTCGCTTCGTCGCAATCCTTGCGCTCGGCCCTTCTGGGGGCCAGCGCAAGCCCGTTATTAGCGGAAACAGGCCCTTGTACACAGCGAAAACGGCAACGGGACGCCGAGCGCCCCGTTGCCGCAACCGACGTTAGACCGCGTAGGTCTTGTCGTTCTTCGTCAGGCTCCAGGCGCCTTGCGTGTTGCCGCCCTGGTTGCCGCCGATCTTCTGCTGGGTCTGCTTCCACTGCACGGCCGCGTACTTCAGCGAGAACGTCTCGAGCGGCAGACCTTCTTCGCGAACGCTCGGAGCGATGCTCGAGATGATCACGTACTTGAGCTTCACTTCCAGATACTGCACGCGCTTGCCTTCACCGTCCGCGCGCGAGAAATGGACCGTCACTTCATCGAACGTCGTGCCGCCCGATGCGTGCTGATACAGCAGCGGGCTCGACGAATCGATTTCCTTCGTGAAAATCATGTCGCCGTGCTCGCAGCGCGTCATCGTGTGACCGCCCGCGGTCGATGCCGTTGCCGAACGCGGCTGAACGATCGAGTGATCCCACGATTTCAGTTCGATCCAGCCCTGATGGTCTTTGTCCGCGGATTCGCCCTTCACCGCCGGACTACCAAACTGCAAGTGCATATGTAACATGGCCCTTCGACTCCCCAAAGAGGTGGTTTTAACGTCCTACCCAGGCGGCCCGCCCGGGCGATTTACTCGCTTATGAATTTGCCGGTTTGGGCAGATCAGCGACAAGTCGCAGAGAAATCGAGAGTTCGTCGAGCTGAAAGTGCGGACGCAGGAACGCGACCGAACGATACGAGCCCGGCTTGCCCGGAATCTCCGACACTTGTATGGATGCCTCGCGCAGCGGGAATTGCGCCTTCTGTTCCTGCGACGCGTTGTCATCGAGCAGGACGTACTGCGAAATCCACCGGTTGAGGAAAGTCTCCACGTTCTGCGCCGATGCGAAGCTGCCGATCTTGTCCCGCATCATCGCCTTCAGGTAGTGCGCGACGCGCGATACCGAGAAGATGTACTGAAGCTGGGCGGACAGGACGGCGTTCGCATTCGCGCTGTCGGTGCTGTATTTTTTCGGTTTCTGCACCGATTGCGCGGCGAAAAACGCAGCGTAATCCGAGTTCTTGCAATGCACGAGCGGGATGAAGCCGAGGTCGCTCAGTTCCTTCTCGCGGCGATCGGTGATCGCGATTTCGGTCGGGCACTTCAGCGCGACTTCACCGTCGTCGGTCTTGAACGTGTGGGTCGGCAGGTCCTCGACGAGGCCGCCGCCTTCGACGCCGCGGATCGCCGCGCACCAGCCGAAGTCGTCGAACGCGGCCGTCAGGCGTGCCGCGAAGGCCCATGCCGCGTTGCACCAGAGGTACTTGTCGTGCTCGGTGCCGTCGACGTCCTCGACGAAGTTGAAGTTCTCCGCGGTCTGGCCGTCCTTCGGATTGAACGGCAGGCGACCGAGGAAGCGCGGCAGCGTCAGGCCGACGTAGCGCGAATCTTCGGCGTCGCGGAACGACTTCCACTTCGCGTATTCGACCGTGTCGAACACCTTGCCGAGGTCGCGCGGCTTGCCGAGGTCGGAGAACGACTCGAGGCCGAGCAGCTCCGGCGACGCCGACGCGATGAACGGCGCGTGCGCGGCCGCCGCGACGTGCGACATCTGCTCGATGAAGTACATGTCTTCCGGCTGGCGCGAGATCTCGTAATCGCCGATCAGCGCGCCGAACGGCGAGCCGCCGAACGTGCCGAACTCTTCTTCGTAGACCTTCTTGAACAGCGCGCTCTGGTCGAACTCGCTCGCGCCCTTGAAGTCGCGCACGAGGTCGCGCTTCGGTGCGTGCAGCGCCTTGATCTTGATCGTCTGGCCGGTGTTGCTTTCCTTGACCAGATAGTCCATCCCGCGCCACGTGCTTTCGAGGCGCTGGAATTCCGGCGCGTGCATCACCGCGGACAGCTGCGTGGAGATCAGGCGGTCGAGTTCCGCGACGCGCGCGTCGATCGTCGCCGACAGGTTGTCCGACACGATCACCGTGCCGTCGAGCACCTGGTGCACGAGTTCGCCGATCAGGTCCTTCGCACGGGCATGCTCGGAATCGGATTTCGCGACCTTGCTCTTCTCGACGATATCGTCGAGCAGCGAAGTCCCGGCGGCGTATTCCGCGCCGCTCGCTTGGGCCGCAGCCGTTTGCTGGTTCATCTCAACACTCCGTCGTCATTCGCCGTCTTTGTCGCCGCCGGTGCCCTTCGCGAGCTCCTGCAGCTGCTGCGTGTTCTTCAGCACCTCGGACAGCAGATCCTCGAGCTTGTCGTTGCCGGCGAGCTTGTTGCGCAAGTCGGCGAGCTTCGAGCGCGCCTCGAGCAGGCGGCGCAGCGGCTCGACCTGTTCGACGACTTCGTCCGGGCTGAAATCCGACAGCGAACGGAACTTCAGGTCGACTGCGAACTTGCCGCCTTCCGGGCTCAGGCGGTTTTCCACCTGGAACGCGGCGCGCGGCTCGATCGCCTTCATCACGTCGTCGAAGTTGTCACGGTCGATGTTGACGAACTTGCGGTCGCGCAGCTTCGGCTGCTCGACTTCCGACTGGCCCGCCAGATCGCCGACGACCCCGACGACGAACGGCAGTTCCTTCACCTCGATCGCGTCGCCCTTCTCGACCTCGTAGGTCAGCTGGACGCGCGGCGGCCGTATTTTCTGCAAGCTTTTCTGAATGCTTTCTTTCTTGGCCATCTCGACGGCTCCCAGGTTAGTTGTGGTTATCGCGTCTGTTGCGGTCAGTTGCGCAGCGCGCTGAACGGATCGGCACCGCCCTTTTGCGGCGCGGCGGCCGGCGTCGGCGCGGTGGTTGCGGCTGCGGCCGCCTCGGTGGCCGGCGCCGCGCCGGCCTTCGGACGATGAATCACTCGACGCGCCGTACGCGCCTTCGTGGCGCGCTGTTCCGGCGGGAACAGTGCCGATTCGCCGAGCGTGTCGCGCAGTTGCTTCGCGAGCGCCTGCGCGTCCGACTTCGCATCGCCCGCGAGCGATGCATCCTGGCGCAGCTCGCCGAGCGACTGCGTCGCGATCCGCAGCCCCGCGACGGCGAGCACGCTCTTCGCCTGACGATCGGTCGCGTCGCGCTGCAGTGCCTCCTGCGCGGCGACGATCGCCTGGCCATAGTGGTTCTGGGCAAACTGGATCTGCGCGATGCGCGACCACGGTTCCTCGCGCGTCGGATCCGACTTCGCGAGCTGCTGGTACAGGCCGAGCGCCTTGTCCTGGTCACCCGACTTCGCAACGGCGTCCGCATCGGCCAGCGACTTGTTGAACACCTCGGCAGTCGGCGCCGGCGGCTGGCTCGCACAACCGGCGATCACGCCGCAAGCCAGCACTACCCCAGACAATTTTGCGAAGAGACGGTCTTTCATCGTTATATCCACCGGCGCGTGAGTATTAAAATCGTTGAGAATCTGGTTCTTTTGCTTTGCAAGAAGCGCGCGGGTATAGTACCGATCAATTTTTCATAATTCAATCGCTGCGTGCAGAGTAATTCCTTTTAAATCCGTGCGCTACCCCCTCGAAACGTCTCCGGCAACGGCCCGGCGGCGGTTTTTCGAGCGACCGGAATGCGCAAGTTTTACTTGCTCGACAACGCTTCGCGCGGGTGACGGAAAAAATTTCCGGAAACGCGATGCGCCGCACGTGTGCTTAATAGTTGAACGGCAGATAAGCCGGCATTCGCGAGGAACGCGGAAATGCCCGGTAGTTTTGACAGGGGAGTTAAAGGCGGCACGCCGGAAACACGATGAGATCGTCCATGATTCGCTATGCGCTGCCGCTGATTGCCTGCGCGCTCCTGGCCGGATGCGCGGCCGCCCCGCTGCTCGGCTCCGCCGCGAGCGCCGTGATGCAGGCCGCCGGCATCGGCAAGCCCGAACTGCCGGATGCCCAGAAGCCGCCGCGCAACATCGGGCTCACGCTCGCCGCCGCGCCGAACCTCAACGCCGCGAACGATCGCAAGCCGCTCGCTTTAGTGGTGCGGCTCTACGCGCTGAAGGATCCGACTTCGTTCCAGCAGGCGCCGTTCGATGCATTCACCGATCCGGCCAAGGAAAAGGCCGCGCTGGGCACCGATCTGCTGAACGTGCGTGAAATCACGCTGATTCCGGGCCAGCGCTATACGGCAACCGAAAAAGTGTCGCGCGAAGCGCAGGCATTCGGCATCGTCGCACTGTTCCGCGATCCCGCCATCCAGCGCTGGAAACTGACGTTCGACCCGGCGAAGTCGGAGAAATCCGGCATAATCATCGGCCTGCATAATTGCGCGATGACGGTCGCCGACGGCTCGGTCATCGCACCGCAACAGGGCGCGCCTTCGCAACCGCTGAATTTGCTTTCGTCGGTCACCTGCGGTTAAGCATGACGCACGAATGTCAATTAACAAGAGTTAACAAATTGGCGATTTAATTCGGGCATGAACAAATCGATTACATCGCAACGCCACATTAACCGGATTTGACATGAGTTATTCGGCCAAGGTGCTTTGGGGGGAAGGGCTGTTCCTCCGGCCCCAACACTTTCAGCGGCAGGACGCCTATCACGAGGCGCGCCTGTTCGAATCCATCCAGGCGATCCAGCCGTACAACTGGGGCGTGCGCTCGGTGCGCATCGACCGCGATGCGCTCGGCAGCAACGTGCTGCGCGTGGCCGAGCTTGCGCTCGTGTTCCCGGACGGCGCGCTGTATGCCGCGCCGCAGGCCGACGACCTGCCGCCGCCGATCGCGCTGGACACGCTGCCCGACGGCATCAACGAATTCGTCTTCTACCTCGCGCTGCATCCGCTGCGCGAGAACGGCACCAACTACAGCGATGATCCGGCCGCCGGCTTCATGACGCGTTTCGTCAGCGAGCAGACGAGCGTCGCCGACAACTTCACCGACGCCGCCGAAGCCGACATCACGTTCCTCAAGACGCAGGTCAAGCTGATCGCGCACAGCGAGCCGCGCGACCAGCTGCTGTCGGTGCCGCTCGTGCGCGTGCGCCGCACCGCGACGTCCGGCTTCGAGATCGACGACAGCTTCGTGCCGCCGTGCCTCGCGATCGAAGCTTCGCCGATCCTGCACCAGCGGCTGCGCCAGCTCGTCGACGCGCTGCAGGCGAAGGTGAACGCGCTGTACGGCTTTCACCGCGAGCCGTCGAAGAACATCATCGAATTCCGCTCGGGCGACATCGCGTCGTTCTGGCTGCTGCACACCGCAAACGCCGCATTCGCGACGCTCGCGCACCTGCACCAGCATGCGGCGCTGCATCCGGAGCGGTTGTTCCAGGAACTGCTGCGCCTCGCGGGCCAGCTGATGACGTTTTCGAAGGGCTACACGCTCGCCGACCTGCCCGTGTATCGCCATGACGATCCCGGGCCGAGCTTTGCGCGCCTCGACCTGATGCTGCGCGAGTTGCTCGATACCGTGATTTCGACGCGCTACTTCGCGATCACGCTCGACGAGGTGCGTCCATCGTTCCATCTCGGCCGCCTCGATTCGGGCAAGATCGACGACAAGACCGAGTTCTACCTGGCCGTGTCCGCGGACATGCCGAGTGTCGAGCTCGTCGATGCGGTGCCGGCACGCTTCAAGGTCGGCGCGCCCGACGACGTCGACAAGCTGGTCCTGTCGGCAATGCCCGGCGTGCGGCTGTCGTACATGCCGCAGGTACCGCCCGCGATTCCGGTGCGGCCCGGCGCGTGCTATTTCCAGCTTGATTCGCGCGGTGCGCTCTACGAGCGCATGCTGCAGGCCCAGTCCGCGATGATCTACGCGCCGACTGGCATCAATGACCTGAAATTCGAACTGATCGCGGTCACATCATGAGCTACGCGCCTTCCCTGTTCGGCGACAACGCGCCGGCCCCGCTGCATACCCCGGCGTCGACCGACGCCTCGTTCCAGGCCCGTTCGCTGCTCGACCTGCTGTACGACGGGTTCTTCATGCTGTTTCTGCTCAAGAACGGCCGCGAGCCGGACAGCGCGAGCGAGTTCAGCACGAAGATCCAGGAGTTTCTGTCGGATTTCGAGCGCGGCGCGAAGAAGCTCAACATTCCGGCCGAGGACGTGTATGGCGCGAAGTTCGCGTATTGCGCGGCCGTCGACGAGATGGTGCTGTCGTCGCAGTTCAAGATCCGGACCGACTGGGAACGCCGGCCGCTGCAGCTCGTGCTGTTCGGCGAGCAGCTCGCGGGGGAGAAGTTCTTTCAGTATCTCGAGGAATGTCGGGCGCAGGGCGCGGCGCGGTTGCAGTCGCTCGAGGTGTTTCATATGTGCCTGCTGCTCGGGTTTCAGGGCAAGTATCTGCTCGAGGGGCCGGAGAAGCTCGCTTACCTCACCGCGCGGCTGGGGGACGAGATCGCGCACATGAAGGGCAAGCGCGCCGCGTTCGCTCCGCATTGGCCGCTGCCGGACCAGATCGCGCATCGGTTGAAGCGCGAGGTGCCGGTCTGGGCGATCGGGGCTGTGTTTGCGCTGGTGGCCCTGCTCGGGTATCTCGGGCTCAATACTTATCTGAAGGACAAGACGCTGCAGGCGTTGGCGCCTTATTCGCAGGTGATCAAGGTGGGGCCGGAGTCGGCTAATTTGACGATTTCGTTGCCTTGAGGCGTGCTTCGTTCGGGTGTTGATGCTTCATGAAAAAAGGACCGCTCGGCGGTCCTTTTTTGCTGTGGCGCGTGGTGCGCGTGGTGCGCGTCGTCAAAGCAGAATGAATTCTTCGTTGTCGACGTAGAACACGAACGCATCGAACAGTTGCGTCACGCTCGGTTCATCGACCTGGTCATGCGCGTTGATCACGATGTCCTCGATCGTCGCGCTGGACAGCGTTATGCGCCAGCCGGGTTGCGGTGCAGTGGCGGGAGGTGTGTCGGTCTCGGGGTCGTCGGCGTCGTTGGCGTCTTCGGTGAATACGCCGTCCGTATCGAGCGTCCACGGCATCGGCGGCAAGCAGAGCCAACCGGAGAAATCGCCCGGGTGTTCGAGAATGTGTTTCAACGACGCGGTGGTCGTGGTGAGGGTCGACATGAGTAGTGCGGTGGTAACTGGGCTGGAGTCAATGCGCTCGGAGCGAGATGCGGCAGTTGCACGAGTGCGCCTGCGCCGCGGCGTTCGTGCCGGCAAGGCGTGATTATGCCAATGTCTTATGCACGAGGTTGGCGGCGGCAGTGTGCCAGTCAGTTGTCGGACGCGGTACCCACATTCGAGATCACGTCCAATTTCCCGCGTCGGGCTGCCCTTCAGGGTTGGTAGCGAACTGTCTCGTAGATTTTCGCCATGCCCTGCTTCGCGGGATTTTCGTTGGCGGCCAGACCTGTCGAGAAAATGATGCAGGTCCAGCCGTCGCCGCAAGGCTTGCTCGCAATCAGGTCGAGCCGATGTGCATATACCCGGTCGTCCTTGAAAATCTTATGCGAGTAGCGCGATGCGAGCGCGGGATATTTGCCGTTCAGCACGATCGGCTCGTAATTCGCTTTCGTGTACTGAGCAGGCTTGTCGTCGACTTGCAGGTTGTAGAGATACGCTGCCGTTCCCTTTAGCGTCGGCGCGACCTTGGTGGGCACAACCTGAACCGTGACACCCAACGTCAGAACCTCGAATGCCGCCTTGTCGGCTTCGATATCGACCCCCTGCCCATTCGTATCCTCCAGCCTGCCACTCCACGTAACCGTCCAGTTCGAAGGAAGCTGGAAGCTGACGCCGTTCGCGGCATAAGGTTTGAGATGCACCAGATCAGGCGCGTCCGCGGCCCTTGAATCAGTGTTATCGGCAGACGCTGCCGTTACGGTCGCAAGCAAGATAAGCGCAAGAAGTGAACGCCGCATGGAGAATCCTTATTTTATTGAGTGTAGATGCTTCCTTCATCGCTATCCCGGTCGACCGGGCGTAGTTAGGAAGGCTGCAAAGCTATCTGCAATCGCTGACGCATGCCTTGTCTCGTGCGACCAAAGAACTACAACAGGTTCTCCAGCGTCGCCAAGGCATCAAACGTTCAAGAGACATCCATCCCCTACATTTCGATCCAGGACGGCTCATCCTCGTAACAGTAAAGAATCGAGTAGACACTTGAAAATTGATTACCGAAATTAAACTTTTTATTCAAGACTTCAACAGGAGTAAAAATCATACCAGCCTCCTCCATGTTCTTTATCAGTGGGTACACTGAATTGGTTGATGGCAGATCAATACTCGGTGAGCCTTGACTTCCGTCCGCCGACAACGACGATAAATAGTAGTACGGACCAACAAACGATATTCGCAATATGAAATCCGCACCATCACCCCTCACGAAATATCCGTGACTTACGTCGGTGTTGGGCTCGGTATCCTCATAGAAATAAAAATTCTTTTCAAGAAATTGAATCACACCAGGGTACTTTGTCGCAGCAAGATTCTCTTTAACGAACGAGTAGTCCGGGGATTCAAAACTCCCGTACGACTCAATAACAGAACGCGAGAATCCTTCCCAATCAAAATGCGAATCATGGGGTCTCTGGGCCTTTGGGATGTCCATGCATTTCTCTTCCAGTGTCTTGGTGAACGCGCACTGAAGTTTGAGTGCCTCCGTTGAGGCCAAAACCAATAGGCGTCTTGAAATCGTGGTCCCGTACATTCGGGCGCCCAGGTACGGGGCTACCCTTGCTCCAAGCCTCATCTGTGTACTGCACTGCATCGTCCCAATCACAGAAGCACGAGGTGGGCTTACCTTGTTTAACTCGATTGTCATACTGGGGCTCACCCAGTACATGACCCGCTTGCTTCTGCTGCGATATATGCGGTGGAACCGATGGTTTCTTTTGCAAACCCGGCGGATCGGTCCACGGCGTCGGGTTCGGCGCGTACTGGTAGACGTTGATCCCACCGGCCAGCCCAATCCGGTCCTTCGATATGAATCGTCCCGACGTGGGATCGCAGTACCTGTGCCAGTTGTAATGTAGCCCCGTCTCGCGATCGAAGTATTGGCCCGCAAACCACAGCGGGTTCGCGATCCCCGCTTTCCTAGCCGCCTCACTGATGACTTCGCGCGCTTCACCCCACGCCTTGTAACGAGCCGGCCGCGCGACCTCACCCGACTCGTTTAATCAAGCGCGACTTTGGTACTCGTACCGGAGAATATAGCCGACAGCCATGCCTTCAAACCCTCGCGGTCCTTGGCTGCTTGTACATCGATCTGCATCGACGACAGATCTTCCCTCCACTTGGCATCATCTTCAAGTTCAATGTTCAACGTGCCGGCATGAAGTGAAACCGACTTGACCCCGCCATATCCCGCAACCCCATCAGCGCAGACTTCCACGTAATAGGTGTCCTGACCCAACTTCCGATCTTGCTCATCGAACTCAGTCCCACGCTGCAGGATGACGTAGTCCTGTGGCTCATTTGCGCTATCAACTAGCCCAAGGACATGAACTCCATCCTCGAACGTATAGGTCACGTCATTTGCGATAAATTCAAATTTCATTCTATTTACACCCCTTGGAAGGATTAGCCATCCACGTCTTTTGCTGCCCGTCCTCCTGCCAGTTATATTGGATCGTCGCACCTGACTGTATAGCACGTGCGTTCATCTTGCCTTTGCACGATGTACATGGCGGATACTGGCCGTCGATGATCATGTGATCCCCTGGCTCTAATGGAACTTGCGAGACCGCACGCGCCTCAGTATGGGTAGCCAGAGTATTCTGCGGGAATCCTAACGCCTTTTCCTCCGGCGTCATGTTACCGCTCTGAAAAACGCCACAGTGCCTTTTGGAACCGCCCGCGCCGCGCACAGTAACTTGGGCCGTATGCGTTCCTTTCCCTGACCCGAAGCGAGCCAAACCTAGCGGATCAATCCAATCAACTGGATTTGGCGCGTACTGGAAGACGTTGACCCCGCCGGCCAACCCAATCGGATCTTTCGACACGAAGCGCCCACTACTCGGATCGTAGTACCGATGCCGGTTATAGTGCAGCCCCGTTTCATCATCAAATTGCTGCCCCTGGAACCGCAGCGAATTCCTCGGAGCGATCCCTACCGCCCTCGACGCCCGCGCGATCACCTCGCGAGCTTCACCCCACGCCTTGTACGACGCCTCCCACACCACATCGCCATCGTCATCCGTCAGTACCTGTGGAGTGCCGATCTGATCACAGTGGTAATAGAAGGCATGCACCTGCCCTGCCCGCTCCGGTACCCGTTGCAGCGGATCATCTTCCGGCACGTAGCGATCTGTATCGCCACGCGACGGTGTCTCGCATCCACTGACCGGTGCACCGACGTATTGCACCATCGGCACGAACGATTCTGCTTCGTACAAGTAATGCGTGCTACCGTGCTCGCCGCTCTCATACGCCAGCGTATCTCCGTCCCAACCGAACACCGTACGCTCGCCGTTCACCTCTTTCGCAATCCGGCGGCCCAACGCATCGTAGTAATACCGTGACTCACTGCTGCGCGCAGTCTCCTGCACGCTCGCAGCCGTCATCCGATTAAACGCATTCCACTCGTAACGTTGCTCGCCCGCCGGCGATCTGCGATGAACGAGGTTGCCACGCGCGTCGTACTCGAAATGCCGCCCGGCATATTGCTTCAGCAAATTGCCCAATACCTTGGGCACTTCGGGAGGCAACGAACTTTCCGCACGCACCGGGCTCGGCCTGCTCTCTTTGCGAGCCGTCTCAACGCGTGCCGGATCGACGATGTTGCTTGCCGGATCGAATGCGAACCGCTCCTTGCCGGCCGGTCCGATCGACTCGAGCAACCGTCCGACCGGATCGTAGCGATAGTCCGTCAGCCCCTTGAGATTGTCTTCGATCTGCACGAGCTGGCCAGCCGCGTCGTAACGGTAGCGGCGCTCGGCCAGCGGTGCGGGTGCATTCGCACGCTGCACGGTCCGCTGCGCCAACCTCCCTGCCGAATCGTACGCCGTGCGTTGATCGATCTTGCTCGGCAACGTGCGCAACGTCTCACGGTGCAGATCGTCACGCTCGATCTGAACGAGCTCCTTGCCGTCCAGCATCATCCCGTGGACGTGCCCCGAGCCATAGATGAGCCAATCGACCACGCGACCATCGGGCCGGATCGTTTTGATCCGATTACCGATTTCGTCGTACTGGTGATGCCACACGAAACTCCGGCTCGCGCCGAACAGGTCGTAAGCATGATGCTCACGCACCAGATTGCCGACCGGATCGAAGAAGCGCTGCACGCGGCTGTATCGGTTGCTCGCTTCGATCAATCGCCCCAACGGGTCATAAGTGAAACGTTCCGCCTCATCGTCGACCGCGCGGCCTTGAAGACGGCCACCGCGATCGTGAGACATCGTCATGATCTGGCCAGCCTCGTCGATCGACTCCAGACGGCTGCTCGCCTCGTCGTACGAGTAGCGCGTCGCCTTCCCGTCGAAATCGATCTCCTCGATCAGCCTGCCCGTCGCGTCATAGCGAAACGCGTAAGTCGCGTGATTCGGATCGGTCAACGCAACCAGACGCCCGAGCCGATCATAGCGATATGACAACGACTGCCCCGACGCATCGGTGCGGATATTGATACGTCCGCTCGCGTCGTAGCCGTAGCGTGTATTGCGATTCAGCGGATCGGTGTGCGTCAGCAGACGCCCTTCCGCGTCATAGCTCAGTTGCTCGCGACCTGCGGGCGACACGACCTCGATCAATTGGCCGTTCACACCATAGCGGTATACCGTCACCCCGCCTGCTGCGTCTTTCGCCTCCGAGAGGCGGCCTTGAGCGTCGTACACCCATTGGGTCGTCTTGCCCGAGCAGTCGGTGTAGCTGATCAACTGACCGGCAGCGTCATACTTCAGCGACTTCGCGCCGCCCTTCGCATCCTTGATCTCGGTAACCAGTCCTCGTCCGTCGTACGCGTATTCGGTCTTGTGCCCGAGAGGATCGACCTGTACCACCATGTTGCCGGCATCGTCATACTCACGCAGCCACGGATGTCCAAGCGGATCCGTCACGCGAACGAGCTGATCCTTCTGGTCATACGTCATCTCGATCACGCTGCCATCGGTACGCTGATGACGCACGAAGTTGCCACGTGCGTCGTACTCCATACGTTCGACGGTACCGTCACGATGGATGTACTGAACCAGCCTGTCGTTCTCGTCCCGATACATCCACTCTTCGCTGCCGTCCGGATGAATCACACGGAAGGAATAGCCCTTGCTGTCGTAGTAGTGGTGGGTGACGTGACCAAGCGCATCGGTCACGCTGACCATCCGGAAGTCCGGATGCCACGCCAGCGTGACCTCGTCGCTGCCGTCATCTCCATACTCGCGGAAGCACTTCGCCTTTGGCCCGTTGCCGTTCCATTCGAGATTCACGCCGCGACCGGTACGATCGGTGTACCGCGTCACAAGATGGTGACGGTAACGGTATTCGCGACGGTTGCCGTAGCGGTCGGTCGCGCCGATCAGATCGTTTTCTTCGTTGAACTCATAACGGGCAAGCGTGCCGATGTATTCGCCCTGCGCGTCATGATGCGTCGCTTCGACGATACGACCGCGCACGTCGTGACGGAATGCGACCTGTGCATGCGGCGCAATCAACCGATGCAACCGCCCTTGCGCATCGTATTCGAGCGTCACCTGATTGCCGGCGCGATCCTTGACGAACGCGAGACGAAACACATTGCCGTGTCGCTCAAACGCTTCGAGCAGCACGTGCCCACGCGTCAGCGTCAGCCACCGATCGTCAAGGCGCAATAACGTGTGGCCCTCGGACAGGTCGTCGTGAGCACTGCCTGCGTCGAGCAACGGATATTCGAGACTGCGTCCGGTTTCGTCGTGATAGACGAGCTTGCTCTCGTCAATATCAAAGCGCGTCGTGTACGGCGTAATCCAGCGCGCGCCCAATTCGCCGTGCTCGTCGTTCGCGTCGAAGAACGACCGATAGGTGCGCTGCCAGGCAATGGGCAACGGCCCCTCGATCGTGAAGTCCTCGTGGTTGATCTGCTCATCGCCGAGCGCGAATCCGATTGAATGCTCGGTGGCCGCAGGTGGCGTCTTCACCGGGGAATGCGTAAGGCAACAATTCGGCCCCGGATGCTTTGCCTCCGTGGTCGTTCGCACCTCATCCACCCGATGCTCTGCTCGCTGCTCGGCAACCTTCGTCGTCCCGTGCTCCTGAATCCCCGTCGCATGCGGCTTCGGGTTGCGCTTGCGCCAGCTCCGCATCCCGTCTTCGCCGATCATGATCAACCAGCCGATCTTGCCCGCATCGTTCCCGTCCAACTCCCGGATGCACTTCTGGACCGTCGGAATTCGCTTGTAGATATCGTCGGCGAAAAGCTGCAGCTTCTTCGGCGCTTCGTCGTCCACCATATTGGCGACGGTGGTGACCGTATTGATGGCAGCCTTCGCTTCAATTTTCACGAAATCCGTGAGAAACCCAAGCCCGCTGCTGAGAACTTTCCTGCCGTCGTACGCAACGAGCGCCTGCCCGACATCCTTCAAATGCGACCCGGCCGACGTCACGTTGTGCCCAACTTCGTACTTCTTCCCCGCCGCATGCGCGAACAGATCGGCAATCGCCTTCATCAGATCGCCGATGAATTTGGCGCATTGATCGAGCACCTCCTTCAGTCCGTCGCGCATCACTTTCAGGAATTGCTCGATTTCGCCCGCGTAGCGTTCCTGCACATTCGCGACGATTGCCGCGATGACCGAGTCGCGCAGCACCTGCAACGCCGCCTCGCCCACCGCCTTTCCGCTCTTGACGATCTCTTGTCGAATAAGCTTCAACACCGGGCGGGCACCCAGACGAAGCTCGGCAGTGCCCGGCGGCAACGGCACGACCCCGATGAGGTCGAGACCGAGATTGACCCAATCGAACATGCCGATCGCGTTGCTGCCGCGCTCGATCATCTCCTTGATATCGAGCACCGCGTCGACTGCAGCAAAGATATTGGCCAGAACCGGCACGTTCTCCGCGACCATCTTCAGCCGGCTGACGTTGACGGCGCCACCGCTGACCTTGATCAGCCACTTGTCGAAAACATCGATGCCGGCTTGTACATCGGCCTCCGTGATCTTCATGATCGGAGACACGAACACATCGGTAGGTTTGGGTTGAATGACGCCCGCAGCGGTCATGATCTTCTATTCCGGGAAAATTGAAAGGGCGACGCTCAACTCATCTTCAGCACGGCAGCGGTACTACGTGCCGTTTGCGCGAGACCGCTGACCTGCTGCGCTGCGGCGCTCAACTGTCCTGCTTGCGACAGGGCCGCCTGCGCGCCTGCCGGCAGCACACTGCCCGCCGCCTGCTGCGCGATGCCGAGGCCTTGACCGGCCACTGCCTTCGCGAGGGCAGCGCCGCCTTGCGACGCCGAACTAGCCAAGTCTGCGAGCGTATTCGCCGCGCCAAGCGCATTCGACGCGCCCGCGGGCAACATCCCGCCCAGTGCCTGCCGAGCCATGCCCATGCCTTGACCGACAGCAGCCTTCGCCAGCGCGGCGCCGCCTTGCGACGCCGCGCCCGCCAATCCCGTCAACGCACCCGCCGCGCCACCGGCCGCCGGCAAGAACGAACCCAGCTGCGCCTGTGCCGTTTCAGCAGCACCTGTCGCCGGCGCCGGATTAGCCGGCCACGGCGCCACATCGAACCGGCTCGATTGCTGGTCCTGCGAACGCGGATCCTCTCCGAACTTCACCTGCACCGCTCCAGGTGGCAGGCCGCTCACGATCATGTGCCCGTTGCCGTCGAGCGCCCCTTTCCTCAACAACCCACCATTTGCATCGAATACCGAGAACAAGCCGCCCTTCACCGGCTGGCCATTCCCGTACGTATGCAGCAACTCCAACTGCCCCGGCTGATCCGGCCGCGGGCTCGGCAACGGATACCCCATGCTTGCCGGCCCGGCGAACGTATGCGACGCACCCTTCACATCCACCGCGCCAGGCGTATGGATCTCGATATTCCCGCCTTGGATGCGGATATACCCGCCGCCGCTCGTCAGCAGGATCCCTTGATCAGCCGCGATCTCGATCCGATCGGTTGCGGACACAACCTTCACCGCCTTCTGAGCAGTCACTTCGACGTTGTCCGACTGCGCCTGGATCTCGACCTTGCCCTTGCCCGCGAACAGCTTCATCCCCGCGTTCTGCGCGAACAGGCTCAGCTTCTGCCCGATGCTGCCGATCAGCGACTTGCCCGTCGCGACGTGCACGCTCTGTCCGCTCGCGACGTTCACGTGATCGTTCGCGACCAGGTGCAGCGACTGCTGCGTCGACATCCCGATCCCCGACGGGCTGCCGAACAGCATCACCGGTTCCTTGAACGCATTCGCACTACCCGTGCCGCCACCCGCCGTGCGGCCGCCGGACGCGCTGCCCGACGCGCTGTCCTGCGTCGCGTCGGTGAATGCGCGCATCGTCTCGTGCGCATCCTTCAGGCTTTCCGCCTGATGCTGCTCGCTCACGCCCGACATCGCCTCGACCAGACTCTCGCCCGTCACGAGCTGCTGCTGCGCTTCCTTCACGTCCAGCGGCTGACTATTCGGCGCTTTCGGATGAGTCGTGACGTACAGCCCCTGACTCGCCCGCACCGCGCCATACGCATCCGAACGCAGGTCGAAGCCGCTGCCCAGATACGATCCGCGCGAATTGCCGTTCTGATCGATGAGGTAGCCCAGATGCAGCAGGCTGTTCGCGCTGCTGCTCATCAGCTGCACGCGGTTCTGTCCGGTCGCGTCATCCATCACGAGATGGTTGTAGCCGCTGCCCGAATATTCTTTTGACCGATAGCCGGAGAGAATCTCGTCGCTGTGCCACTGCGGCTGATTCGCGCCGTTGTACACACGCCCGACCGCCAGCGGCCGATCGCAATCGCCGCCGACATAATCGATCAGCACTTCCTCGCCGATCCGCGGCACGTGCACACCGCCGTAGCCACCGCCGGTATCCGACTGCACGACGCGCACCCAGCACGACGCGTTCTCGTTGCCCGGGTTGAGGCGATCCCACACGAACTGCACGCGGATCCGGTTCAACTCGTCGGTATAGACTTCCTCGCCCTGCGGCCCGACGACGAGCGCCGTCTCGAGATGCATCTTCGGCTTCTCATGTTCGAACGGGCTGCGATAGGGCACGCTCACGCGCTGTGCCTCGACTTCGACCAGATAGAAGCCGACCGAGCCGTCGTCGTGCAGCACGCGAAACGCCGGATCGGCACCGTAGCCTTCCTGAGCTTGCATCAACGCGTCGCGCAGGCTGTACGGAAAGTCCGCGCTGCTGCTCGCCACGGGCAGGTTGTTCTCGATCCACCATTCGACGCCGATCGCCGCGAATTCGCGCTGGTCGGCCGGATCGCGATCGTGTTCGGGATGGTCCGACAGCGTGAAGCGCCGGCCCGCGTCGATCGCGCGCACGCCGCCCGCGCCATGGAAGCGCTTCGCGTGCGACTCCCATTCCTCCATCCGCACCTTCGTCAGATGGTCGCCGCGCGCCTGGTCCAGATACGTGTACGCACCCGTGTACTCGTACACTTCGAGCTGGTCGGGCAATTCGCCCTGGCCACTCATCGTCGGCAGCGTCGTGCCCTTCGGGTTCGACGGTTGCGACGGATTCTTGTAGTCGAAGGTGCGCGTCGTTCGGGTCACGCTCTGCAGCGTGCGCGAGCCCGACCATTGTGTGAACGCATCGGCTTCGCTCGCCGCGCCGCCGCGATAGAAGCGCACGGTTTCCGGCGACAGCGGCGCGAAGGCCTGCAGGTTGTCGGTGATCACGAGCGTATGCGACTTGCCGTCGTCGGCCTGCTGCCACGTGCTGTAAAGGCCTTCGCTCTCCATCAGCCGATGCACGAAATGCCAGTCGGTGTCGTGCTGGCGCGTGTACGAACGGCTCGGCAGCGGTTGCGACAGCGCGAAGCGGAAATGCCCTCGCGCCTGCGGATGCTGGTTCAGCACATCGCTGATGATCTGGTCGACGGTCGTATCGTTCCAGAGCCGCTGGTCGCGGCGAAACTTCAGGAAATGCGTGAAATCGGCGAACGTGAGCTGATAGGTCGTGAGCCCGCCGTCGGCGCCCAGGCGGCGCGCGGTGTGGACGTATCCGTGGATCGGCCGGTAGCTGCGATCGCCCTGCTGGATCCACAACGTGACGGGTTGCGCGATCAGCTTTTTAAGTTCCAGATCGCTATCGGTCGACAGCACGTCGAGCGTGAATTCGTACGCGCGCCCGATGCGCGAACGGCCGACGGCCCGCTGCACGGTCAGCACGTTGGCGCCCAATGGCGTATCGAGCTTCAGCAGCCGGTCCTGCTGAAGCAACCCGCCGCGCAATGCGGCAACAGTGTTCTGCATGTTCATGGCAACGGCCTTTTCTTCTTTTGACGCGCCCTCGGATGGCGCGCTATGCGATTTCGCTCGCGCGATTTTACAGACAAATTACTGCGAATCTCCAAAAATAGAACTGATTTAAAAGAGTTTTTCAAGCGTCTTCCGAGCGGCCCGGGCGAACCGTTCGAACACTTGTTCGACGGGGTACGGCTCGCCCACGGCCCGCTGAAATCGATTGCAATCAGGGCCAATTCGACTTCCGGCGCGGCCCGGTTGCGAGTAGTGTCTACGTGCCCGTATTCCGGCCCAGTCCGGGCACGACCGATGCCCGGCGCTCGATTACCACACTGAACACTGGAGATCTGCGATGAAACGTTCGAAGTTCCTGCTGTCGGGCCTGCTGCTCGCGTCGGCCCTCGGTTTCACAGCCGTTGCCGCACATGCGGAAGACCTGCTCGACTCGGTGAAGAAAGCCGGCGTGCTGCGCGTCGGCCTCGAAGGCACGTATCCGCCGTTCAACTCGCGCGGCACGTCGGGACAGCTCGAGGGCTTCGACGTCGATGTCGCCAATGCCGTCGCCGGCAAGCTCGGCGTGAAGACGCAATTCGTGCCGACCGAATGGAGTGGGATCATCGCGGGGCTGCAGGCCGGCAAGTTCGACGTGATCGTCAATCAGGTCACGATCACGCCGCAGCGCAAGGAAGTGCTCGACTTCAGCGAGCCGTACACGTATTCGGCCGCGCAGCTGATTCAGCGCAAGGACGACACACGCAACTTCAAGTCGCTCGAGGATTTCAAGGGCAAGAAGCTCGGCGTAACGCTCGGCACCAACTACGACCAGATGGCGCGCAGCGTGCCGGGCATCGAGGTGCAGACGTATCCCGGCGCGCCGGAAAAGCTGCGTGACCTCGCCGCGGGCCGGATCGAGGCGACGCTCGACGACCGCCTGATGCTGCCGTACATGATCAAGACGTCGAACCTGCCGCTGCGCTCGGGCGCGGTGCTGAACGGCGGCAAGCAGGAGATGGCGATCCCGTTCCGCAAGGGCAATCCGAAGTTCGAGAAGGCGATCAACGATGCGCTGGAGTCGCTGCGCAAGGACGGCTCGTTGAAGAAGATCTCGATGCACTGGTTCGGCAGCGACGTGACGGTGCCGGTCGCGCAGTAAGCGGTTCGCCGCACTTGCGTTGCGTCACGTCCTTCGCTGCGGCGAAGGCGTGACGCCCGTCTGCATGACGCTTCCCTTCTCTCAAGCCGCTTCGTCGAAGCGCGCAAGCAGCATCTGGCCGATCGGCGTGAGCGCCGGACGCGCCGCCACCGCATTCACACGCACCTGCGTATCGTCGACCAGCCGCTTTTCGACGAGCACGGCGAACGCCGGGTTGGACGGGTCGACGCTGTCCGGCGCGCGGGCAATGCGCAGCAGCATCGAGAATTCGTGCGGACTCAGCATGGTCCTTGTCTCCTGATCGTCCGCGATCCGGTTCGAACCGGCGTCGATCCTGTCTTTTGATGAAATGGCCCGAAGGCATAGGGATGCGGAAATGCGCGGCCGTTTGCGACGAGGGCACGTCGTCGCGAGAAGCCAGGCGCTCCCTGAGCGGGGCGATGTCATCGGATCCGCTGGATGCGTACGCCACGGCTGGGACGTGCAACGTTATTGGGGCATCGTGACGCGGCAGTGACAGCAAAAGAGGGGGGCATCTGGCCGACCGATACCGACGACCGCGCTCATCGTCGACGGCAGGTTGCTCGTTTGCAGACAGCGCCTGAAAGATTGGCTGCGGCGCAACAGCATCGCTTGGAGAGGCATTGCAACCGAGGGAATGCGCCGCTCCTGACACGAGGCGTCGCGGGCCGGCCGGGAAATGTACGGCACCGAATCGAGAAGGAAATCCCGCGTGCTCGCGTCCGCACATGCAATACGCTGAAGCGACTTTGCCGCGCGCCCCGCGTCGGGTTTGTCGGTTCGCGGTGCTGAAACGACGAAGGGCCGGGAGAAAAAATCTCCCGGCCCTTCGTTCAATTTGGTGCCGGCTGCAGGACTCGAACCCGCCACCTGATGATTACAAAGCACTTGAAAACATCAAACATTACAACAACTTAGCCGAATTCGACGTTTCCAAAACCGGCGAGTACGCTGACTTCTCGGCCTTATCCAGCAACGGGCTGCTGCGAATTGGAAACGTCCGCGCACGTCGACGCACGGTTCTCGCATGGGCGCAACGCTCGCCCCAGCGACGATGCTGCTCGTATGAGCCCGCCGCACGCGACGTACTGATGCAACCCTCGCAAATTCACCCCGCAGGTAAAATAATTTTACCCGCAAGGAAAACTCATATATAGTGCCCCACGTACATGAGTGGCGGTCGAAAAGTGGGGAACCATGACTAACGTTACAGAATTCGGCAAGTGGGTCCGCAAGCTCCGTCTCGAGCATGGAGAGACGATGCAGGACATGAGTGAAAAACTCGGTCGCTCACCCTCATTCCTGTCGGCAATGGAGACGGGTCGCAAACCCGTTCCGGCCCAAATCGTCAACGCAATTGCGAAGACCTATGGTTTGGATGAATCGGAAGCGGCGGAGCTACGGGAAAAAGCAGCCAGCGGCCACTCAGCGTTTCGCTTGGCACCCAGCAACAATGGTGATCGTGAACTCGTCGCGGCTTTTGCAGCGCGGTTGGAATCCCTGAGCGAGAAACAACGCGAGGCGATCTGGAGCGCACTGAAAGATTCGTAAGTTATTGCGCAGCGTAATAGTGGTACGGCTTATATATCGGTCTGAGCTCGAACAATGTACTTTTCCCCGCAGAATGCTTGTAGCATGTGAGCGCAACAATCGCACGTGATACTAGAAAGCGTTGTTCGAGGGGTGCTCTACAAGGCGCCCACAAAAAAACTAACCATAAAGAGTCCTGTCATGACCGCAGAAGTAGCAATTTTGAATAAATACGGGGTCGCGCTCGCGGCCGATAGCGCTGTTACGATCGGCGGCAGGAAGATTTACAACAGTGCAAATAAATTATTTGCGCTAACCAAACATCACCCCGTGGGGATTATGATATTTGGTTCAGCGCAATTCAACGGCGTCCCGTGGGAAACACTGATCAAATATTACCGTACACGAATTTTGCTTGATCGAAAATTCGACACAATTGATGGATACAAGGAAGATTTCCTGTCTTTTTTGAAATTAACACCAACAATTAGCGCGGAAAGCGAAGACCACTTCATTCGCCACTTCATTTCAACGGCCTGCAAAAAGGTCGTAAAGCGGATCGAGCGAGCAGCGAAGAAAGTTATTGTCACAAGCGGCAAAATCACAAAAAGTCAGACAAATGCATTAGTGAAAAGCACGATCGAGCATTGGGCAGACTCTCAAATTTCCAGCTGCACCTTTGAAGGTGGCGAGATAAAAGATCTGGTTTCAAAATATGGAACCATCTGCGACGAATCCATTACGAGCATCTTTGAGAATCTAGCCGTAACGAAAGGATCTCGCAGCAAATTTGTCAAAGGCATCATCTGCGGCCTTTCTAACGATAACGCGAATACCGGCGGCTCGGGAATTGTCATTGCTGGCTTTGGCGAAGACGAAGTCTTTCCATCAATCACGCGCTTCATGATTGAAGGCCGAGTTAATGGTCACCTGAAAATTACCGAGCAATCGCACAGCAGCGTAGCCATCGATAACAGCGCCATCATCATGCCATTTGCACAGCGCGAAATGGTTGCAATGTTTATGGAAGGGATTGACCCTGAATACAGGGATGCCGTAAGTGCCGCCGTTAACGAGGTTGCGAAAAAAATTCCGACTCTTATTTCCGGCAAGCATGGCGTCGCGATCAGCCCAACGGTGAAGAACGCGATCGCAAAGGACATTGATGAGATCTTAGAGAAGTTTGAGGAGGGGTTAGCGGCCGCGCAACAGATTGCATTTGTTCGGCCGGTACTTGAAAGTGTCGCAGCGTTGCCACTAGACGAACTGGCCCTTATGGCCGATGCGCTCGTTAATCTGACATCATTTAAACGACGTGTTACCATGGTGCTTGAATCGGTAGGCGGACCAATCGATACGGCAGTTATTTCAAAAGGTGACGGTTTTATTTGGATAAAGCGCAAACATTATTTCGCGCCCGAGCTTAACCCTCATTTTTTTGTGAATTCTAAAGGAGCCAGCCATGCCTAACGTCCCGAACAAAGCCGTGACCTCTGTTGCAGAGTGGAAAG
This sequence comes from Burkholderia sp. BCC1640, assembly GCF_902833125.1. Lineage (NCBI taxonomy): Bacteria > Pseudomonadati > Pseudomonadota > Betaproteobacteria > Burkholderiales > Burkholderiaceae > Burkholderia > Burkholderia sp. BCC1640. The sequence goes on from NZ_CADFEF010000007.1 coordinate 96,942, forward strand.
CGACGTTTCTTCCGAATGCTGTTACGGAAGACCCGAATAGCGACACACCAAACCTGACCGTGCTCGCTCACGCGGCGGCAATACGAGCTATTGATCAGGTTAAAAAGAAGCCACAGGCGAAGCGCCGAGCGGCCGGCCCGGCCGCCAAAAGTTGATATCGATCAGCGTCCAGCCAAGCCCTGCACTCATGCAGGGCTTTTTTTTGCCCGTTACGCGATCTCGCCACCCGGTGCGCGGGTCGGTGACGCTGCATAACCAAGGCGCATAAACGTGCATGACGAAATCGGCCGGTGGGTCGCCGAGCGGCCCGCGCCGGGCGGCCCGGTGCGCCCTGTGCATGCCTGCATAAAAACCGTTCATTTTTGCGGGCAGGTGGGGCGGGGTCACAACTGCGCGCGCCGGGTCTGAATCGTCATCCCAAGGGCAGGGTCCGGCCCTTGAGGTAGCGCCTCCGGCGCGTCAGGCGGCCCGCCACGGCCCTGCGACGAGCTCGTCCGACCCTTGGGTGCATCCAGGCGGCGGCCGCCCTGAGGCGCTCTAATCCGCCGACGTCGCGCCCATGCGACGGACGCAAAAAAGCCGCCGGCACCGAAGTGCCTGGCGGCTTTGCTTTGCCGGTTGCGCGGTCGGGCGTCAGCCCTTCTGCATCTCGAAGTCCCTGAACCGCACGACCTCGATCCCGAGCCAGTCGTTTACCTCCCGCAGCCGCGCCTTCAGCGGCTCGATCTCCAGGCCGTTGAACACCTCGGCCGCATCGTGCACGTTGCCGAACCCGCCCGCGTTCGACGGGATGATCCCCATGAGCTGCGGCGGCACGCGGTGCGCCGCGAGCTGATCCTCGACCGTCACCTTCTTGATGTTCCAGAACTCATCCTTCGCCGCGACCTCGCCGATCGGCAGGAGCTGGATGCCGTCCTTCTTCCCCTTCGGCGCGTACATGAACAGGTTCCGGAAGTTGCCCGGGCCCTTCGCGTTCTTCAGTGCGGAACGCAGGTTGTCAACGTCTTCCTGCTTGTCGGCCGGGTCCGTCATGTACAGGATGAAGCCCGCGTGGCTGCCGTTCTTGTAGTAGCGCCGGCGGAACAGCGTCGCGCTTTCGTTCAGCCAGGTCGAATTCAGCGACGACATGTATTCGGGCAGCCCGTAAATTTCCTGGTTCAGGTCAGGCTCGAACAGGTGATAGACCGCTCCCTTCGGAAACGCGTGCGGCTCGCGCACGTTCGTCACGAACCAGAACTGATCCGGCTCGACGCCAACCCGCGTGTATTTCGCGAGCGACGACTTCAGCGCCATCGGCCTGCCGAGCCGGTTCGTGCGCAGCTCGAGGTAGCTGTTCGCGAAGACCAGGTACTCGAGCACGAACCGGCTGAAGTCCGCACGCGACAGCAGCGGATGCTCGATGTACGCCTGGACGAGGATGTTGCGTTTCACGTAGATGGCCGAGCTGTGATGGGGCGCGGCCCGGAACGAGCGCGCAAGCCCATCCAGCGGCAGCGGTGGCTCGTACCAGTTCCCCATCCGCATGCATTCAACGTAGTCGAGCAGCTCGCGCCGGTCCAGCACTTCGACCGGATCGCCGAACGAGAACACTTCCGCGCGCGTGGCCGGCGCCGGCGTCGAGACAGCTGCCGTCTCCGCGCGGTCGTGCGTGCGGCGCCCAGCGCCGCGTCGATACTTCCGTGACATCAAAAAATCTCCATGAATCCGGTATTGGTGCCCGTCGCGCCTTCGAGCGGTTCGTTCGCGAGCGCGTGCATGCACGCCCAGGCCAGGTCGCCGTGGCTCGCCTCTTCCGAGCGGCTCGCCTTGTACGTGACCTGCAGCCCGCTGGGCGTGATCGTTTTCTTGATCGCCATGAACGACGCGGCGAGATCCTTCCAGCCCGAATCGAATTCGAGGCGGCCCTTGCGGATCACGTTTTGCGCCTTCATCACGAGCGCGGTCTTGATCTCGACCGAGTAGTGGAACGCTGTCGCCGCCGGGAAAAACTTCGTGACGAGCTGATAGACGCCCTGCCCGATCCCGGTCGTGTCGATGCCGATGTAGGTGACGCGGTAGCGCCTGGTCAGCGCCTCGATCTGCGCGGCCTGCGCTTCGAAGTCCAGGCCGTGCCACTGGAACCGCTCGAGCACGCGGAATTTCCCGCCCGGATACTTCGGCGGTGCAATGACGACGCAGCCCGCGCTGTCGCCCGTGTGCGACGGGTCGTAGCCGACCCACACCTCTTCGTCGCCGAACGGACGCAGGTACAGCGGCTTGAAGTCGTCCCACACTTCCCAGGTGTCGACCATGCACGTCTGCAGCGTCGCCAGCGGGAAGACCGACAACGAATCGTCGATGAACTGGCAGAGCAGCAGGTTCGCGTATTCCTCGGCGCTGTACTCGAGCCTCAACCGCTCGAGGTTGAACAGCGGCCTCGCTCCGCTGTTACAGCCACCGCGCACCGCATCCTCCACGGTCACGATCTGGCGCCACTGCCCATCCGGGCATGAAAGCCCGCCGGCCAGCGCCGTATGCGAGATGTCGATCGATACGTGCTGATCCTTTGGCCGGCCGCGGTTGAACAGCTTGCCCGACCAGAACGGATAGGCGTCGTGCGCGAGGCTCGACGGCGTCGAGAAATACGTCTGCCGCCAGTGATCGTGAATCGCCATGCCGGACGCGACCTTGCGCAAATCCTGGAAGCGCGGCACCCAGAAGTACTCGTCGAAATACAGGTTGCCGTGATAGCTCTGGGCGGTGCGCGCGTTCGTGCCGAGGAAGTACAGCGTCGCGCCGTTCGGCAGCACGATCGGGTCGCCCTTCAGCTCGACGCCGACCGCGTCTTTCGCGAACTGGACGATGTACTGCCGGAACACGTGCGCCTGCGCCTTGCTGGCCGACAGGAAGATCTGGTTTCGCCCCGTGTTCAACGCGTCAAGCAGCGCCTCGCGCGCGAAGTACCAGGTCGCGCCGATCTGCCGGCTCTTGAGGATGTTGCGAATCCGTTCCTTGAAGCCCGCGCGATACCAGGTGCGCTGATAGTCGAAGATCGACTCGAGGAACGCATCGTTCAGTTTCGCGGCCTGCTCTTCGCTGAACGCATTGCGATCATCCGAGCTGCGCGACCGGCGCGTGCCGCCCACACTCCCGGATTCACTCACCTTTGCATCGTTCGCCGGGCGCGAGCGCAACCGGTCGAGCTGGCGCGTCAGCAGGTCGATTTCCTTGTAGTCGCGCCCCTCCTTCGCCTCCTTCGTCACGAGCTTGATCAACTGCGCTTCGATCGTCATGTTCACGCGATCGATCGGCTCGGTGTCGTCCCACCGATCGCGCTTTTTCCAGCTATAGAGCGTGGCCGGTTTCACGCCGAGCTGCTCGGCGATACGCGCGATGCGATACCCCTGCCAATACAGGTCACGTGCGCGTCGGCGTGGATCAACGTCGGACGATTCGATGGGAAGTGCAGTCATGCAGCAAGGCTACCGACGCGCGCGCGTAGGCCCTACTGCATACGGTTGTATCGGTTGCGTGCACAACCATCATTCATTGCGACACGCGTTCGAACTGCCGACACTGGAATCCCTGAACACAGCCCCCTCTCAGCGGATTCGCACATGGCACAGGACGCAAAGAAGACGAAGTTTTTCTGCATCGCGACGGAAGGCGCGACCACTGACGGTCGCAAGATCGACCGCACGATGCTCGAGCAGATGGCGAGCAGCTACGACCCGAAGACGTACGGCGCGCGCATCAACATGGAACACATTCGCGGCATGTATCCGGACAGCGCATTCCGCGCGTACGGCGATGTGATCGCGCTGAAGACCGACGAACACGACGGCAAGTTGCGCCTGCTCGCCCAGCTCTCGCCGACGAAAGACCTGGTCGAAATGACTACCGAGCAGCGCCAGAAGGTCTATTCGTCGATGGAAGTCGACCCGGATTTCGCTGGCACCGGCGAGGCGTATCTGGTCGGCCTGGCCGTCACCGACAACCCGGCGAGTCTCGGCACCGACATGCTCGAGTTCAGCGCAAAGCACAAGGCGTTCGACACGCGCAAGCAACGCCCGGAAAACCTCTTCAGTGCCGCGATCGAAGCCGACATCGAACTCGACGACGAAACGCCGCGCACGAACGACACCAGCCGCTCGCTGTTCTCGAAGGTGTCCGGCTTGCTGAATCGCAAGAAGGCTTCCGACGACCAGCGCTTCTCCGACCTCTCGCAATCGGTCGTCGCACTCGCCGAAAGCCAGGGCCAGGTGCTCGAGCAGCTCGAGAAGTTCAACGCGAATTTCGACGAGCTGCAGAAGGCGCAGCAGGCCGGCGACAAGCGCCATAACGACCTGGTCGTGAAGCTGTCGCGCACCGATAGCAGCACGCAACAACGGCCGACGTCGACGGGCAGCGACAACGGCGTGCAAACCGACTGCTAACCCGCCCCTCATACCCTTTCGAAAGACGGAGAACCCATGCGGAACGATACCCGCGAACTCTACAACCGGTTTCTTGGCCGCATCCAGGAACTGAACGGCGTCGGCGATGCAACGAAGAAGTTTGCGGTCGCGCCGTCCGTGCAGCAAACGCTCGAAACCAAAATGCAGGAATCGAACGCGTTCCTCGGCCGGATCAACATTCACGGCGTCGAGGAAATGGAGGGTGAGAAGATCGGCCTCGGCGTGTCCAGCCCTATCGCGAGCCGAACGGATACGACGAAGCGCGATCGGCAGACGCGCGACGTGTCGGCGCTCGACAACCAGCGCTACCGCTGTGAGAAGACGGACTACGACACCCATATTCGCTACCAGCAGCTCGACGCGTGGGCGAAGTTCCCCGACTTCCAGGCGCGCCTGCGCGATTCCATCATCACGCGCGCGGCGCTCGACCGCATGATGATCGGCTGGAACGGCGTGAAGGTCGCGCCCGACACCGACCTCGAGGCGAACCCGCTGCTGCAGGACGTCAACATCGGCTGGCTGCAGCAGTACCGCAACAACGCGAAGCAACGCGTGTTCTCGGGCGTGAAGATCGGCAAGGGTGAGGAATTCAAGAACCTCGACGCAGTCGTTTCGCTCGCACGCAACGAGTTCCTCGACCCGTGGTACGCGGAAGACCCGAATCTCGTCGTTATCTGCGGTCGCGAGCTGTTGCAGGACAAGTATTTCCCGCTCATCAACCAGGCGCAGCCGTCGACCGAAACGCTCGCAACCGACATCGTCGTGTCGCAGAAGCGCATCGGCAATCTGCCGGCTGTCAGCGTGCCGTTCTTCCCGGCGCACTCGCTGATGGTCACGCGCCTGGACAACCTGTCGATCTACTGGCAAATCAGCGCCCGCCGTCGCGCGCTGAAAGATAAGCCGGAGCGCGATCGCATCGAGAACTATGAAAGCTCGAACGACGCGTATGTGATCGAGCAGTACGGCGCGGGCTGCGTGGTCGAGAACATCCAGCTCGTCGATGCCGCACCGGCACCGGACGCACCGAAGGCCGGCGCATGACGAACCCGTTCCGCCAACACTTCCAGCGCACCGTCGCGGCCCGTGCCGCGCGCGGTACGCCGACGAGTGTCGGCGGGCTGCGCGACGACTCGGCGTACACGCTGATGCTCGCGCAGCTCGACGAACACCGCCGGGCGCTGAAGGCCGTCGAGTCGCTCGAGCGCAAGGCCGACCTGAAGCGGCAGTTCCTGCCCGCGTACGACGCGTGGGTCGCCGGCGTGCTGGACGGCGCGGCCGGCGCCCAGGACGACGTGCTGATGACGATCATGGTCTGGCGCGTCGACGTCGGCGACTTCCGGGGTGCGCTCGAGATCGGCGCGTACGCGCTGCGGCACAGCCTCGCACTGCCCGACCAGTACAAGCGCAGCACGCCGTGCCTGCTCGTCGAGGAATTCGCCGAAGCCGCGCTGCGCGCGAATCGGGCGGGTGAGCCGATCCAGGTCGATCCGCTGATGGACATCGAGCAGCTCACCGCATTAGCTGACATGCCCGACGAAGTGCGCGCGAAGCTGCACAAGGCGATCGGCTTCGGCCTGGCCGCGTCCTATCCCGCGAACGCACTCGACCACCTGCGCCGCGCGTTGCAACTCTTCGCGAACGTGGGCGTGAAGAAAGACATCGAGCGGCTCGAGCGCGAGCTGAAGAATTCCGCCAACGGGGACCAGTCCGGCCCCGGTGGCTGATACCGAGCGTACCCCGCGCACCAGGCGGCACGGGGCCGTAGCCGGCACTGTCCGCGCGAAAGCCCCGTCCACCGCCTCTACCGATCAACCCGACGAATTCGACCATGTCCTTTGTCTCGACCCCGCCGCTGCCGCGTGCGCCGGCGGATACGGAACCCGCCAAGCCGATTAAGAACGACCCGTTCTATCCGGATGTGTCGCTCGGGCACGCGCGCGACACGATGCGCCTCGACGGGTCGATCACCGACGCCCGTCTGCGGCACGAGCTGCTCGCCGCGATCGCCGAAGTAAACGACGAGCTGCGCAGCGCACGCGCGGCGTGGCGCGATGCCGGCATCACGTGCCTGGTCGACATGCCGGCCGACCAGCTCGACGGCGAAAGCGTACGGCTGCAGCACTACCGGCGCGCGGTGTATTGCCTGGCGAAGGCGACGCTCATCGAGCGATACCGCGACTACGACACGACAGGCGATGGCGCACGCCGCGCAGACGAGCTGGAGCCCCAGGGCGACGAGCTGCGCCGTGACGCCCGCTGGGCGATCAGCGACATCATCGGCCGCCCTCGCATGACGGTGGAGCTGATCTGATGGAGGTGCGCGCGCTCCAGGGGGAAACCATCGACGCGCTTTGCTGGCGCGTGCTCGGCCGCACGCGCGGCGTCGTCGAAGCGGTGCTCAACCTCAACCGGGACCTGGCGCAGTACGGCCCGATCCTGCCTCACGGGCTGCTCGTCGAGCTGCCCGACGAAGTACCGCAAGCGGCGCAATCCAGCGCCGAGCGGCTCCAGTTATGGGATTGAAGATGGCTGAACCAATTTCCACGTCGTCCGCGACGATCGCTGCGCTCGGTGTCACGACGCTGTCGCTGTTTCCCGGCGTCAACGCCAACGTCGTCATGGGCGCGTTCGCCGGCTCGCTGCTGTTTGTGATGACGGCCGCCGACCCCTCTATCCCGAAGCGCATCGCGTTCTTCGTGATCTCGTTCGTCGCCGGGTGTCTCACGGCCGAGCTGTTCGCCGCCGCCCTCGACGCCGTGCTGCCGGCCCGCGTCGAGGTGCACGCCGGCATCGGCGCACTGATCGCATCCGCGCTCGTCGTGAAACTGCTGCTGTGGCTGATCGCCCAGGCCGACGCGCCCGATCGGCTGCTGAACGTGTTCAAGGGGAGGGAAAAGTGATGCTCACGACCGTCTACGTGCTGCTGTGCGCGGCGCTCGCGCTGCGCCTCGTGACCTTCCGTCGTGGCACGAGCGCCCACCGGCCGCTCGCGGCATGCCTGGCCTACACGATCGCGGTCGCCGCCGGCGCCGCGCCGATCCGCGCCGCGTTCGGCATGCTGCCGCCGGTGAATCTCGCCGACACGGTGCTGGTCGGCGTCCTGTGCCTCGCCGTGTACGGCGTGCGCGGCAACGTGGTCGAGCTGTTCCACCGTGGCAACCCGCGCGACTCCCTGATCGCGCGCGTGCTGCAATTTAAGGTATGGGGACGCCATGTATAAGACACTTCGCCTCGGCAACCGTGGCGCCGACGTCAGCTACCTGCAGCGCCAGCTCGTCGCAGCCGGCGCGCGCCTCGACACCGACGCAATCTACGGCAGCGCCACCCGTAACGCCGTGATGGCGTTCCAGGCCACGCATGGACTGGTCGCGGACGGCATCGCCGGCCCGAAGACCTGGTCAACCCTTGCGGCCGGCCGGCGCGATCCGCGCCATCTTACGGACGCCGACCTGCAACGCGCGGCGGATCGGCTGCAGGCTGATCTCGCGGCCGTGCGAGCCGTCAACGAGGTTGAATCGAAAGGCGCCGGGTTCCTGCCTGACGGTCGGCCCGTGATCCTGTACGAGCGGCACATCATGTACCGCCAGCTCGGGGCGGCCGGCCTAGACGCGGACGTACTGGCGGCGAAGTATCCGGCCGTGGTCAACCCGAAGCGCGGCGGCTACGCCGGCAACGCTGCGGAATACGCGCGTCTCGCGAGCGCATCGCAAATTTCGGCCGCGTGCGCGCTCGAGGCGACGAGCTGGGGCGCGTTTCAAATCATGGGCTTCCACTGGCAGGCGCTCGGCTATCCGGACGTGTTCGCGTACGTCGAGGCGATGAAGATGAGCGAGGCGGAGCAGCTCGAGGCGTTCGTGCGCTTCATCCTCGCCGACAAGACGCTGCTCGCCGCGCTGCGCGGCCGGAAGTGGGCGAAGTTCGCCGAGCTGTACAACGGCAAGGCGTACGCAGAGAACCTGTACGACGTGAAACTCGAACGGGCATTCGATCGCTACAGCCGGGCGGCCGCGTGACAGCCGGTACCCGCATCTTCGTCGCCGGCGCGATCGCGCTCGCCGCGGCTGCCGTCGTCATCGCGGTCCAGCACGCGCGCCTGGTCAACGCCGGCCAGCGCGTCGACGATCTCGCGCACGACGTCCGCGACCGGACGGCCGAGCGAGATGCGGCACGCCGCGACGTGAAGGTCGTCACGCAGTACGTCGACCGTGTCCAGGTCGTCCGCGAAACGGGCGACACGATCATTAGGGAGGTACCCGTCTATGTCGATCGCGAAGCCGATCGTGCTTGTGTTGTCCCTGTCGGCTTTGTCCGCGTGCACGACGGCGCCGTCGCCAACGTGCCGGTGGGCGATCCCGGAAGCGCTGATGCGGCCCCCTCGGGCGTTGCGCTCTCTGCCGTCGCCGCAACCGTCGCCGGCAACTACACCACCTGTCACGAAAACGCCGAGCAGTTGATCGCGCTGCAGGCGCGCGTGCGTGATATCGACGAACCGCAGGAGGAACCGGCCCCATGAACAAGCCCGACAGCCTACGCGCGGCGCTCACGGCGGCGCTACCCGAGTTCGCGCGCAATCCCGACCGGCTACACATCTTCATCGAACACGGGTCGATTGCCGTCACCGCTGCGAAGTCCCTGTCGTTCGAGTATGCGTACACGCTCGACATCGTCGTGACCGACTACGCCGGCCATTCGGATCACCTGATGGTGCCGATCATCGCCTGGCTGAAGATCCACCAGCCCGAGCTACTGCTGAACCGCGACCTCTGCCGCGACGGGTTCAAGTTCCAGGTCGAGCTGCTCGACAACGGTAAATCCGACGTCGAGATTCTGCTGAAGCTGACCGAACGCGTCGGCGTCGTCGAGCAGCCGGACGGATACGCGATTCGCCACTTCGGCGAGCCGCCGATCGCGGGGACCTGATGGTCGACCGACTGTCCCGCGCCGAAGAATGGGCGTCCGGCCTGCTTGACCAGCTCACGCCCGCGCAGCGCGCGGTCCTGGCGAAAGGGCTGGCCATCGAGCTGCGCCGGCGCCATTCGCGACGCATCGCCGAGGCTCGCAACCCCGACGGCAGCCGGTACGAACCCCGAAAGCCGCAGGCCCGACGCAAGAAGGGCCGCATCCGCCGCGCGATGTTCGCGAAGCTGCGCACCGCCCGCTTCCTAAAAACCGCGTCGAGCGCGGACGCATCGGTGCTGCATTTCACGCGCCAGGTCGAGCGCATGGCGCGCGTCCACCAGGAGGGTCTGCGTGATCGCGTTGAACGCAACGGCCCGATCGTGCAGTATCCCGCGCGCGAACTGCTCGGTCTGGCAGACGCCGACGTTGACCGAATTGCAGACGTCGTTCTCGACTTCCTGGCGCGGTAGTGCAGTACGTGGGCCCTGTCCGTGTTCGGCCATGAGCCGTCGTTCGTCTTAACCGTGATGCTGCTGACCTTGCTCTGCAACTTCGCCCAGATGGCAATCTGGGCTGCGCTGTTCATGATCTTAGGCGAGTTTTCCGATTTCGCCACTGCGCTATATCACTCCGCGGTCAACGTCATCACGCAGGGCTACGGCGACATAGTCATGTCCAAGCAATGGCGCATGCTTGGTGCAATCGAAGCTGCCAACGGCATCCTTATGTTCGGAGTCTCAACCTCGATGATGACGGCTGCGATCATGGTTGTGATTAAGTACCATCATGCCCGGCTGCAGCAGGAGTAGCAGCGCTGGGGATGATTGCAGCAGCACTGGCCGGGTGCGCCATGACGAACATAAGCAAGATGGGTCCAAACGCTCGGCCCGTCCACTTGAATGAGGTGCTACGCCTGAGATTGTTTGAGCATTCTGGCAGCGGCACCCACGGCGAAGGCTGTCACTTTGCCGGTAGCAAGATGGGTAATGGCCGACTGTTCAACGTGCCACCCCGGCGCGATGCGGCGAAGCGAACGGCGTCGTCCCTCGCCAGACGATCTTGACGAAGCGCCGTGCCTGTCGCGTCATTGCATATGCACGGGAGCATGTTCGCCCATCAGTTCGACGACCCAGTCGATGAACACACGCAGCTTCGCGCTGACATGGCGGTTCGGCGGATACGCGATGTAAAGCGGCATCGGATCGAGCTGCCAGTTCTCGAACAGCGCGACGAGTTCGCCCGCTCTCGGATGAGCTTCCGACATATAGCGCGGCAGCCAGAGGATGCCGAGGCCGGCCAATCCGGCCGCGAGATAGGCATTGCCATCATCCACGGCGAGCGCGTAACGGCTTTGCACCTTTACCGTCTCGCCGCGGCGATGCATGACGAGCGGATAGAGACTGCCCGCGCGTCCCCATGAGAACCCGATGATGCGGTGATGTGAGTTTTCGAGTTCCCGGGGATGCGAAGGCGTGCCTGCCAACGCGAGATATCCAGGCGATGCGAAGACGCCGAGCGGAAGCTCCGCCACGCGACGGGCGACCATGGACTTGTCGTTCGGCTTGCCTCCACGCACGACGCAATCCACGTTCTCGCCGATGATATCGACGATGCGGTCGCTCACGCCCAAGTCAAGTTGAATGTCGGGATAGCGGGCGAGGAACGCTGGCAGCGCCGGGATGAGGATCAGGCGCGCGAACGGACTCGGCACGTCCACGCGAAGGCGGCCTCGCGGCACAGCCGATGCGCTCGACAGGCTCGTCTCGGCATCGTCCATATCGGCGAGCAGCCGGGTCACGCGTTCGTAGTACGCGATGCCATCCGGCGTGACGTTGATCCTGCGCGTCGTCCTGTTCAGCAGCCGGACGCGCAAGCGCGCTTCGAGTTGCTGGACCAAATGCGTCACCGTGGTTTTGCTCATATGAAGCGTCTCGGCTGCTTTCGTGAAGCTGCCTGCCTCGGCTACCCGGACGAAAGCACGCATTGCATCGAAACGGTCCATGAGTGTTTGCCTCGCGATTGAATTGTTTGCATTCTACAAACAGTCATGGACAGGGTTGGCAGTTTATCGCGCGTGCGCCGGTCGGTAGAGTGAGCTGATCGAAACCAATGACTATCAACGGAGGTTAGAGTGGGCAAGCGCGATGTGGTATTTCCGCCGGGACGTCGGGCGCTGTACGAGCGTAACCGGTATTCTCCGGCGGTACGGGCGAGTGGTTTGCTGTTCGTATCAGGTCAGGTCGGCAGTCGCGAGGACGGAACGCCTGAGCCGGATCTGCAGGAACAGGTGCGGCTTGCTTTTCGAAACCTGAATGCGATCCTGCACGAGGCCGGATGCACGTTCGACGATGTGATGGACGTCACGGTGTTCATGGTCGATCCGCAATCGACCCTTGAGCGCGTCTGGCAGGTCGTGCCCGAGTTTTGGGGCGACGCGCCGCATCCGACGCTCACCGCTGTCGGAGTGACCTGGCTTTACGGCTTCGACTTTGAGATCAAGGTCGTTGCGAAGCTTCCGCTCAATGATTGACGTGTCAGTCGAGCGGGCCAGCGTCTTTCCCGGACGACGGGCGGGGGCCACTGTGGAATGACGACTGTGCCCTCGAAATGAGACGTAACACTGGGCAGATATCGAAGGACAGCTCAGGGCGAAAGACAGCTCAGGGTCGCCTACAGCCGAACGCGTCGGGCTGCAGTCGGCCACTTTCGGCCATTCGGCATCGGTGCCTGGATCGTTGACAACGCCTTCCGATCAATGGCCATCTCTCGCGGCGCATTCAGGCTCTCCGTCCGTCGGCTTCAGCAAGGCGCTGGAGCCAATGTCGTCCGGATGCTCATTGTGCGAACGACACTGGATCGGCGTTGCCTCCGCAGATGACCACGGCTATTTTCTCACCGGGCGAGCGGACATAGGCGCCCGAAAGCAGGGCTGCGAAAGCGGTTGCGCCTCCGGGCTCCGAGGCAATCTTGAGCTTTTCCCATAGAACCCTTTGCGCATCGCGAATTTGCTCATCCGACACCAGTACGGAGTCGCGCACTGTCGGAAGCAGAATGGAAAAAGGCACGTTACCGATACGCCTGCACCCGAGAGAATCCGCCGCAATGCCCCCCGTCTCGACGTCGACCGGCATGCGAGCCTGCAACGCGCGGTTTAGCGTCGGGCAGTTCTCCGGTTCGACAGCGACGACTTTTACGCGTCCGGAAAACCACGCTGCGATACCGCCAATAAATCCACCGCCACCCACTGAAACTAGCACCGTGTCGATGTCCGGCAACTGCGTGTCGAGTTCGATCGCAATTGTGCCTTGTCCCGCTACCGTCGCGGGATGGTCGAACGCATGCACGTTCAGCGCCCCCGATTCAGCGGCCCGAGCTTCGCTAGCCGCGAGTGCCTCGACATAGGTATCTCCGGCTACAACGACCTGCGCACCAAGATCCGTCAGCATCTTGCGCTTGAGCGCGGTTGCGATGTTCGGCACATAGATCTCCGCACGGACGCCGAGCTTTTGCGCTGCGTATGCGACGGCGATACCGTGGTTTCCTCCCGAGGCCGCGATCACGCCCGCAGGCGGAACAGGCTCGCCGAGCAAACGATTGAACGCACCTCGTGGCTTGAACGAGCCGGTGACCTGAAGGGATTCGAGCTTCATGAAGGTGTCGCCAGGAACATCGAACCAACCGGCCTCCAGCTGGATAACGGGCGTGGTACGAATGAACGGGGCGATACGCTGTGCGGCCACCCGGATGTCCTCTTTCGTGATCATTTGAGCAGATCCTCGTGATTGGCTTCATGTTGACGCATCGAAGGGATGATGGTCACCGGCGCGTGACGACGTTCGTCAACCGTCAGGCGAAAAACGTCGGGGCGGCTGTAATGGCCCGTTACATCGAAATCAAATTTGCCGCGCGCAATATTTCGCAGGTCTATTTCTGCTGTGAGAATGGTTTCTTCACCAAACGCGGGGCCTGCAAGGATTTGTCCAAACGGATCGATGATGCAGCTCCCCCCGGCCTGAACCACCGCGTCGGGATCGTCTCCGAACACACTGGCATAAGTGTCAGGAAAATCGCGTCGCCGGAGAAACTGATTGCTTGCAAGTACATAGCATCGGCCTTCGACGGCGATGTGTTGCATCGACGCGACCCACGTCGGCCTGGAATCGGCCGTCGGTGCGCAGTAAAGCTGAATCCCCTTGGCATACATGGCCGTGCGCATCATGGGCATGTAGTTTTCCCAGCAGATCACAGCGCCGAGTTTTCCAAGGGAGGTGTCCAGTACAGGCATGGTTGATCCGTCGCCATAACCCCAGATAAGACGTTCGGCGCCGGTCGGCATCAGCTTGCGGTGTTTGCCAAGGAAATCTCCTGTCGGGCCGAAAAATAGGACACAACAATAGAGGGTTCCCGCATCGCGTTCGATAACGCCGATCACCATATGAACGCCGTGACGCCCTGCAATTGCGGCAAGTTCGTCCACGCACGGCCCCGGTACATCGATCGCCGCTTCCCAATACTCGCGATAGGCGTCCCTTCCTTCGTCGCTGCGTCCGCCAACGTACGATCCAAACGCATGCCCCTTCGGATAACCGCCGACGAACGCTTCCGGAAATACGACCAGCCGGGCGCTTCGGGACACAGCAGATGCAACCAGATCCTCGACCTTTGCCAGGGTCCGCCGCTGGTCAAAAGGAATGGGCGTTCCCTGGATGACGGAAGCGATCCACGGCGCCCCCATGTTCGACTCATTCACTGATGCCTCCTTGTGTATCAATAATGAACGTGATAGTATCAATAAAGAACAGCATACTCGCTTGCCCGACGCCGGGCAAGCGATGGGTGTGCGTCTTCGCGTTAACCATTAAGGAGAGCGGTGATGGGTGAAATCGCAACAGTCAATAGCGTCGAGCACGCCGTCCGTCTCGTCGAGTTGCTGGCTGGTTCGTCGAATGTCCTGAGCGTCAGCCAGATGGCACAGTCCCTCGACCTGCCGCGGGCGACGGTTTACAGGTTACTTAAAACGTTGGCGCAACGAGAGTGGCTCGTTCAGGAAGACAAGACCTATCGGCTCAGCTTCCGCCTAACAGGGCTCTTCGGTAGCGCCGGCGCGAGCGCGGAGGCGGCACTGGCCGAGCGAATAACGCCGCTGTTGCGCCATCTGGTGAATGAAACGGGGGAAACGGCTCACTTTGCCGTGCTCGACGGTGATCGCGTTGTCTATCTTGCGAAAGTCGATTCTCCGCATCCGATTCGCATGTTTTCCCAGATCGGCTGGCGCGGACCCTTACATGCAACCGGTGTGGGCAAGGTGCTGCTTGCTTCGGCCGAAGCGAAACTCCTTTCACGAATTTGTGATCAAGGACTAGAACGATTTACGCAAAATACGATCGTTGAAAAAGAGCAGCTCCAGGCAGAGCTGGCGCAAGTCCGCAAGCGGGGATATGCGCTGGATGCTGAAGAGCTGATTGCCGGTCTGACCTGCGTTGCGGTGCCGGTGGTGAGCGGAGAAGAGGTTCGCGGAGCGATATCCGTTGCAGCGCCAACGGCGCGACTTGGCAATCCAGAAGCATTGGCGGAGATCCTGAAAGCAGCCGCGAAAACGTTGCCGACATCCTTGTAGTGGTCAAGGACATTTCCGTGTCCGACCCGCAAACAGTGTCTTGTCTTGCGTGAGGCGAGTTTCCAGGCTGCCACCTACCTGAATGCAGCGATAGTTTCGAGCGTGACTCGACGATCGCCCAGACAGCGATTGTCTATCGTCGTAGCTGGGAGTCGTGGTTTCAACCAAGACGTTCATGATCTTTGAACGGCCGCTATCGGAAGCGCTGAGTGGCTGTTCCGGGTCGGCAACGGTCGGTCGAAGGCAGGTCGTCTTGCCTCGTCAAAGCTAACACCACTTCTATTTCCCTCCCAATCGGTACGCATCCCTCGCAGTAGCGTTACGCACTGCCGGGTTTGCGTTGTCGCCCGCTCCTGCACAACCGATCTCGCGTGACCCTCTCCCGCGCGCGCGGCATCCTTGCCGCATGGATGATTTTGCTGACCTGAACCGCCGCCTCGAAAGCCTCCTGCGCGAAGGCACCGTGATCGACGTCGACCACGGTGCCCGCCGCGTACGCGTGGAATCCGGCGGCCTCGAAACCGACTGGATTCGCTGGCTCGCGCAGCGCACCGGCAACAGCATCGAGTGGGACCCACCGACGATCGGCGAACCGGGGTTGCTGCTCTGCCCGTCCGGCGAGCCGACAACGGGCCTCTTCCTGCCTGGCGTCTACTGCGACGGCCACGACTCGCCCAGCTCGAATCCGAACGAACACGTGCGCGTCTATCCGGACCGCGCGCGCATCGCGTATGACTTCGCCACGCATGCACTCACCGCCACGCTGCCGGCCGGCGCCACCGTGCACGTCTTCGCACCAGGCAGCGTCACGGTCGAAACCAATACTGCGACCGTCAAGGCGAAATCCGTCACCCTCGACGCCGACGATACGATCGTAACCGGTTCGTTGCTCGTGAAGGGGCCGCTCACGTTCGAATCGGGCGCGACCGGCAAGGGTGGCGGCGGCACCGGCGGCAGTGGCCCCGTGATCGAAATTCAGGGAAGCGCGCACTTCACCGGCACCGTGACCGCTGACGTCGACGTACGCTCGCGGAACGTCAGCCTCGTGGAGCACCCGCACCAGGCACAGGGCGAATTCGCCAAGACCACGAAGCCGATCGCGGGTGGCGCATGATCGGCATGAACGCACGTACCGGCCGCGCGATCGCCGGCCAAGTCCACATCGAGCAGTCCGTCGCGGACATCCTCTTCACGCCGCTCGGCACGCGTGTAATGCGTCGCGAATACGGTTCGCTCCTTCCCGAGCTGATCGACGGCCCGGTCAATCCAGTGATGCGCATGCGCGTGATGGCGGCGTCCGTCATGGCGCTGGCCCGGTGGGAACCGCGCATCCAGGTCGACCAGGTCGACTTCGGTAGCACGGGCATCGACGGCGGCGCCGTGCTCGAGCTGCAAGGCGAGCGCACGGACGGCCCGCGCGCCGGCACACCCTTCTCCATGCGCCTGCCGACGACGAACGGGCGAGGTGCGGCATGAGAACAACCCCGATCGATCTGTCGCAGCTCCCGGCCCCGGACATCGTCGACGAACTCGACTACGAAACGATCCTGGCCGAGAAGAAGGCCCGCCTGGTCTCCCTGTACCCGAAGGAACAGCAGGACGAGATCGCGGCCGCGCTCGAACTCGAATCCGAGCCGATGGTGAAGCTGCTGCAGGAAGCCGCGTACGAAAAAATGCTGCTGCTCGCGCTCATCAACGAGAAAGCGCGCGGCATTCTGCTCGCGTATGCGAAGCGCACGACGCTCGAGCACATCGGTGCCCTCTTCGACGTCGATCGCCTGCTCATCTCGCCCGGCGATCCGGACAAGGGCATCGATCCTGTCTATGAGGACGACGACAGCCTGCGCGAACGCATCCAGCTTGCGCCGCGTGGGTTTTCTGTCGCAGGTCCGGACGACGCGTATGTGTTCCACGCGCGCGCCGCTGACGGCCGCGTTAAGGCAGCAACCGCGTACAGCCCGTCGCCGTGCGTGATGATCGTCACGATCCTGTCGCGCGAGGGCGACGGCACGGCCAGCCAGGAGCTGATCGACATCGTCGAGAAGGCGCTGGAGAAGAAGCGGCCGCAGGCCGACGAAGTGATCGTGCAGAGCGCGAAGATCGTCCGGTACGCGATCCGCGCGACGCTGCGTTTCTTCAACGGCCCGGATCGCGCGGTCGCGCTCGCGGAAGCGCAGAAGAAGACGCAGCAGTTCGCCGACTCGATGCACCGGCCGGGTTCCGAGGTCACGAAGGACGGCCTGTACGCGTCGATGCGCGTCGCCGGCGTCCAGAAGGTGCTGCTCGACACGCCGGCCGAGGGTGTGGCGATCGCGATCGACCAGGCGCCGTATTGCATCGGAATCGAGCTGAAGGACGGCGGGGTGGCCGATGACTAAGTTGGCAACTAAGTTCGCCCCCTCCCTGCTGCCGCCGAACGCGACGGTGCTCGAGCGCCGTCTGGCCGAAACCAATGCGGACGTGCGCGACATCCCCGTCGATATCGACACGCTGATGGACCCGGATCGAATCCCCCTGCGCTTCCTGCCCTGGCTCGCCTGGCACATGGGTGTCGACACCTGGCGCGACGAGTGGCCCGAGCAGGTGAAGCGCGCGCGCGTGAAATCCGCGATCCGGATCGCCCGCAAGAAGGGCACGGCCGACGCCGTGCGCGACGTCTGCGCCTCGTTCGGCGCGAACGTGATGATGCGCGAGTGGTTCGAGAAGACGCCACGCGGCGTGCCGGGCACGTTCGAGATCGTGATGACCGTCGGCGCGCGTGATGGCGTGCCGGCCACCGCGCAGTACGTCGCCGACATCATGGCCGAGGTCGATCGTGCGAAGCGCGGGACCGCCCACTACACCTTCACCCAGGGCTTCAACGTGACCGGCGCAATCGGCGTCGCGTGCGCCGTACGCGCGGCCGTCTATTGCCGCCTCTCTCTCACGGACTAACGAACATGGCTGGAAACCTCATCTACATCACGGACGCCGGCCGCGCCGCATTGGTGGCGCTCGGCAACACCGGGACCACTGCGCGCCAGGTGACGCAGATTGGTCTGGGCACCGCCGCATTCGCGTTCAAGCCGAGCATGACGGCACTGCCGAACGAGCTGAAGCGCATCACGACGTTCGGCGGCGACACCGTCGCGGCGGACACGATTCACCTGGTAATCCAGGACGACAGCGCGGACCAGTACAAGCTGTACGCGTTCGGCCTGTACCTGGACAACGGCGTGCTGTTCGGCGTCTACGTGCAGGACACGCCGATTCTGGAAAAGGCACCGGCGTCGATGGTATTGCTCGCCACCGACACCGTGTTCACGTCCATCGACGTGGCGAAGCTGACCTTCGGCCCGACGTCGTTCCTCAATCCGCCTGCGACCACCACGCGCAAGGGCGTCGTCGAGCTGGCGACGCAGGCCGAAGTCGACGCCGGCGCCGACGACACGCGCGCCGTGACGCCGAAGACGGCGGCCGCGCGGTATGCGCCGCTCGTCAGTCCTGCAATCGTCGGCCCGGCGACCATCGCGTCCGCGCCGGGCGATGCCGATGCGCAGCTGGCGATCAAGGCGCAGTCCGGCGCCCTGAACCGGGAAGCGAAGTTGCGATTCCACGGCACCTTCGGCTCGGGGAGTGGGACCGCCGACATGGGTGTGCGCCTCATCGCCTCGATCCGCGCCGCTTTCATCGGGGGTACGTGGGGCCGGGAGTCGCTCGGCTTCTGGATCAACAACGGCTCCATCAACGACGCCGCGAGCGATGCGAAGCAAAAGCGCGTGATGAACCTGACGGCGGCCGGCGTCCAGATCGACGGCGGCCTGAACACGACCGCGCGACCGACGTTCGCAGGCAATCTCGCGTGGGACGCCGGGAATTTCAATCCGGCCGACTATGTCAGCAAGGTCCAGACGAACGCGCAGAAGATCCTCAGTTCGCTGTATCTCGATCGCACCGGGATCGGTGGCACCACGTCGCTTTTCCTCGACGGCGACGATGGGCAGGAGCAAGTCATTGCGTTCCGCACGGGCGGCAAGCACAAATGGCTTCTGTCCAGCGCCGCGGCTCTGTCGAACCTGAATCTGTTCCGCTACGACGACAGCGGGGCAAACGTCGGATCGGTGCTATTCATCGATCGAGCAACGGGCCGTGCGTCGCTCGCCGTGCGTCCGCGCTTCAATGGGTACGAAGCTTGGGACGCAGGCAACTTCAACCCTGGTGATTACGTCTCGAAGACCGCGACGGCTGCTCAGAGCATCGTCGGGGAACTGACCGTGGACCGTAAGGGGCGCGGCGGCCGGGCTGCATATTCGATGGACGCTGACGCCGGGCAGGAGAAGGCCGTGATCTTTCGAACGGCCGGCGTACTCCGTTGGGCGCTCTCGTGTTCCGGCACATCGGACGCGCTCACCCTGAACCGATTTGCGGACGACGGCGCGAGCCTCGGGGCGGCGCTCTCGTTTGCGCGCGATACCGGAGCGGCGGCACTCGCCGTACGCCCGACCTGGGCTGGCGCGACACCGTGGGACAGCATGAATCTCACGCCGCTCGACCGGAACGTCGGCGGCCAGATCAACGGCGCGTTGACGCTGTACGGTGCCGGCGACTATGGCTCGCCGCTCGTTCTCAATGCGAATGGTTATGCCCCGCGCATTCAGGCACAGGCCTCAACGAAGCAACTGATGTTCACGAACGCCGCGAACACGGCTGCCAATGTTGCAATCCAGGACGACGGCACCGTTAGCTTTCCGCGTGCGCGACCGAACTGGGCCGGCCTCACACCGTGGGATACCGGCAACTTCGATCCGAACTCGAAATGCAACCGCAACGGCGACAACATCACCGGCCGCTTCACCTTCTCGCAACCGGGGTGGCAGGCAGACATCGGCCTGCATAACTGGCGGCCCGGCTTCGATTCGTGGACCTATCTGCGTGCCCGCGACAACGGCGGGATCGAAGTCATCAACAGCGCTTACAACGCGGTTACGTGGGCGGTGGACGATGCGGGCACGATGTATATGCGCGGCCAGCAGATCCTCCAGACGAACGGCAATCTCTGGCTGTCGTGGCGCGGACAGTGGCTCTCTGACTACGTCAACGATGTTAGCAACGGGTTCAACAGCAAGGCCAACGCTGGCGCGCGCGTGCAGTGGGATTCCGGCGTGAACAATTTCGGCACGGTCGAGCGGCTCAACGGTGCACTGCCAGCACCGTGGGTCGTCTGCGGCCTGAGCGGTCCGGGCAACGGCACGGCCAATGCGATCACTGTCTACGGCGTAGTTTTGAGGAACCAATGACCAACGCGAACACCATGCTCCACGTCGAGCAAGCCGCCTTCATTCTCGCGAAGATATTCCCGAACCTGGTGCGCTGCCAGGACTATTGGGTCGCGCACCCGGTGCACGAGCAGACGCTCGAACAGACGAAGACGGCGTGGGTGCCGATCTGGCGGCCGACCGACATCCCGCAACCGACGCCCGCCGACCTGCTCGCGTGGTGGCCCGAGTTCGAAGCGGAATACGCGTTCATCAAAGCGTCGCAGGACGTCCGCCGCCAGCGCGACACACTACTCGCCGAGGTCGACCTGCTCGTCGAGCGCGCGGCGGATGCCGGCGACGCCGATCGGGAGGCCGCGCTGCGGCGGTATCGCGCCGCACTGCGCGACCTTCCGCAGCAGACCGGCTTTCCTTTTGACGTCGTCTGGCCGCAGTTGCCGGCGTAGTCGCCCAGGGCCGCACCACCGCAAACCGCAGGCCCGTTTCACTTTTCTATTTTTTGGAATCGAACATGGCAATCAAGAAAGCACTCGTTCTCGAATCTACCGGCGCGCAGGCGTCCTATCACGTGGTCAGCAATGTCTCGATCGACGCCGCATCGAAGTTCACGAGCGGAACCATCCAGAGCTACGTGTCGGAAGCGACGTTCAAGGCGGGGAGACAGCCGCTGCAGGGCGGCGTAACGATTTTCGTATCCGGCATGCCGGAAGCAAACGAGGGCGCGTTCGCGTATATCCAGCGGCGACTGGTGGAACCGAAGCCCGAAGGTGACGACGCAAATGCGGATGGGTCGATGATGTACGGCTCGGCCGACCGCTACATGCTCGCCGGCGGCGAATTCGTCGCGTAACGCGGGATAGGAAGGAAAGGACGCGGCGACGTGTGCGATGCAGGAACATCGAGCACGCCCCGCACCCGCAGAGCAGACCTGCAGGATTGGCCAGGGCCGCGACACCTCTCGAGAGGCGCCGGCATCCTAGCACAGGCAGGAATAACCCCATGCAGGACATCCGATGCGGTAGCTGTAACCGCAAGCTCGGCGCCGGCGAATACGTCCGGCTCACCATCAAATGCCCGCGTTGCGGCGCAATGAATATTCTGAGGGCCGAGAGCCCCTTACCCGCAGGCCACCGAGCCTCCGATACAAGGGACTCGCCCCATGCAACACACTCTCTCCGCTGAACTGATTAACCACGTGCACCAGGCCGACGCCCTGAGCGTCATGCGTGCGCTGCCCGACGCGTGCGTCGACCTTGTCTTCACCGATCCGCCCTACTCGTCGGGCGGCACCACGAGCGCTTCGCGCAGCCAGGCGCCGTCGAGCAAGTACATCGGCGGCGACGTGAAGACCGTCTACCCCGAATTCCAGCACGACAGCAAGGACCAGCGCTCCTGGACGTTCTGGTGCATGACCTGGCTTGCAGAGGCATACCGCGTCTGCCGCAACGAAGCGCACCTGGCCTGCTTCGTCGACTGGCGCCAATTACCGAGCCTGACCGACGCGATCCAGGCCGCCGGCTTCACCTGGCGCGGCGTCGCCGTATGGGACAAGACCAGCGGCCGTACGCGGCCGCGCATGGGCGGCTTCGCGCAGCAGACCGAATTCCTGGTCTGGGCGACCAAGGGCGCCGTGCGCCGCGCCGACGTGTATCTGCCTGGCGTGTTCTCCGAGCGCCTTGCGCATCCGAAGCGCCATATGACCGAGAAGCCCGCCCAACTCGCGCGCGACGTCGTGCGTCTGGCGCCGGCCGGCGGCGTCGTCCTGGACCCGTTCGCCGGGTCCGGCACGTTCCTCGCCGCAGCGAAGGAGGCCGGCTTGAACTGGATCGGTTGCGAGCTCGAGCCGACTTACCACCAGGTCGCAACCGCGCGTCTGGCCGAGCTGGACGCCCTGCCCGTCGCAGCATAGCGACGACCTGCAGCGGCTTCGGTTGTGCCCGGTCGCTGTACAACCTCCCGCGCGTGATCTCCGCGCGCGCGGAAGGCAATCTTTCGGAAGGCTCATTTCCGGGAGATTGCATGCCTTCTGATTACCACCACGGCGTACGCGTCATTGAAATCAATGACGGTACGCGCCCCATCCGCACGGTCAGCACGGCCGTGATCGGTATGGTCTGCACCGGCGACGATGCCGATGCGGCCACCTTCCCCGAAAACCGTCCCGTCCTCATCACGGACGTGCAGGCCGCGATCGGCAAGGCCGGCACGAAGGGCACACTCGCGCGTTCGCTCGACGCGATCGCCGCGCAGACTTCACCGCTGATCGTCGCCGTGCGCGTGCCGACGGGGAAGGATGCGGACGCAACGAACAGCAACGTCATCGGCACGACCACGGCGGACGGCAAGTACACCGGTCTGAAGGCGCTGCTCGCCGCGAAGAGCCGGCTCGGCGTGACGCCGCGTGTGCTCGGCTGCCCCGGTCTGGACACGCTGCCCGTCGCGGCCGAGCTGGCGACGGTCGCGCAGAAGCTGCGCGGCTTCGGCTACGTCAGCGCGTTCGGCGCGAAGACCAAGGAAGAGGCGGTCGCCTACCGCGCGAACTTCGGTCAGCGCGAGCTGATGACGATCTGGCCGGACTTCGTGGACTGGAATACCGCGACCAACGCCGAGGACATCACCTGGGCGACGGCGCGCGCGCTCGGCATGCGCGCGAAGATCGACGAGCAAACCGGCTGGCACAAGACGATCTCGAACGTCGTCGTGAACGGCGTCACCGGCATCAGTCGCGACGTATTCTGGGACTTGCAGGACCCGAACACCGACGCCGGCTATCTGAACAGCCACGAGGTCACCACGCTCGTGAACGCCGATGGTTACCGACTATGGGGTTCGCGTACCTGTTCCGAGGACAAGCTGTGGGCGTTCGAGAACTACGTGCGCACCGCGCAGGTGATCGCCGACACGATGGCCGAGGCGCACATGTGGGCGGTCGACCAGCCGATGAGCCGCACGCTGATCCGTGACATCGTCGACGGCGTGAACGCGAAATTCCGCGCGTGGAAAACGGCCGGCTACGTGATCGACGGCGAGTGCTGGTTCGATCCGGGCGCGAACGACAAGGATTCGCTGAAGGCCGGTCACGGCTTCCTCGACTACGACTTCTGCCCGACGCCTCCGCTCGAAGACCTGACGTTCCGCCAGCGCATCACGGACCGCTACCTGCTCAAGTTCGCGGAAAGCATCGCCGTCTGACGGCTCGCCACTCACCATAGGAAAACGCAATGGCTCTGCCATCCAAACTCAAGAATTTCCTGGTCTTCGAGGACGGCGTCTCGTTCGTCGGCGAGGTGCCCGAGATCCAGTTGCCGAAGCTCACACGCAAGATGGAGGCGTATCGCGGCGGCGGCATGAACGGCGAGGTCGACATCGATCTCGGCATGGAAAAGCTCGAGCTGGGCCTCACGATGGGCGGCTTCATGAAGGAGATGTTCAAGACGTGGGGCACGTCGAAGGTCGACGGCGTCACCGTGCGTTTCGCCGGCTCCTATCAGCGCGACGACACCGAAGAGGTCGACGCGGTCGAGGTATACGTGCGCGGCCGATACAAGGAAATCGACCCCGGCAAGGCCAAGGCCGGCGACAACGCCGACCAGACCGGCACGATGTCGCTGGCGTATTACCGCCTCGTGTCCAACGGCGAGACCCTGATCGAGATCGACTTCCCGAACTTCATCGAAATGGTCGGCGGTGTCGATCGCCTCGCCCAGCAGCGCCGCGCACTCGGCCTGTAACCCCGTTCCCCCTCACTCAACAAGGAAAGACCATGTCTCTGAAACGAACCGACCCGCTGCCCCTCGATACCCCGATCGCGCGTGGCGAACAGAAAATCGATGAAGTCACGCTGACCATGTCGGGCAGCGGCGCGCTGCGCGGCGTCACGCTCACCGATGTCCTGCAGCTCGACGTCATCGCCCTGTCGAAGGTGCTGCCGCGCATCAGCAATCCGATGCTGACCGAGCAGGACGTGCTGCGCATGGACCCGGCCGACCTGGTCAAGCTCGGCACGGAGCTTGCCGGTTTTTTGGTACCGAACTCCGTGAAGCAGGACGCATCCCTCGATCCGTCGACGAAGTAATGGCCGACATCGCCCTCGTTTTCCACTGGACGCCGGACGTGATGAACGCCATGTCTCTCGACGAATTGATGACCTGGCGCGAGCACGCGCGCGTCCGCTACGAACGGGGCGATGAATGAGTGACCGTTCACTGCGCCTCGAGGTCGTCCTCAAGGCGCTCGACCAGGCGAGCCGGCCGATCCGCGAGATCGCCACCAAGAACCGCACCCTCGTGAAGGAGCTGCGGGACTCCCGCGCGCGCCTCAAGGAGCTCAACGATACGCAGCGGCGCATCGGCGAGTTCCGCGAGATGCGCACGGGGCTCGCCAACACCGCGACGAAGCTCGCCGAGGCGCAGAAGAAGGTCAAGGAACTCGCGACGTCGTTGCGTGCGTACGGGCCGCCGTCGCAACAGATGGTTGCCGAGCTGGCGAAGGCGCGGCAAGCCTCGTCGAAGCTCGGCGTCACGTTCAAGAAGCAATCCGCCAGCGTCGACGAGCTGCGCACGCGGCTGACCCGCGCCGGCGTCGACACGAGCAAGCTCTCCCAGCACGAGCGCACGCTGCGCACCGACATCGCCGCAACGACAGGCGCGATCGACGCCCAATCGCGCCGGCTCGACGCGCTGAACACGCGTCAGAAGCGCATCGCGGACGCGCGCGCAAAAATGGGTGCCATGCGCGGCGCAGCGGCAGAAATGGCGATCGGCGGATATGCCGCGCGTGCGACCGGCTCACACATCCTCAACGATTTGCGCGAGCCGCTCGCCGAGGCGAAGAAGGTCCAGAACGAGCGCGGCCGCATCCAGGGGCTCGGCCTGGGCGACCGTGCGACGCAGGACGCCGAGCGCTACGTGCGCGCGATGAAGACGCCCGGCGTGGCGATCGCCGAGAACATGACGCTGATGCGCGACGCGATGTCGATCTTCGCGGATGAACACCACGCGCAGATGGTGATGCCGACGCTCGCGAAGATGAAGTTCGCGAACGAGGCGATGTTCGGGGCTGGCCAGGGCCACGAGAACGAAGAGAAGTTCATGAACATGCTGAAGGTGATCGAGCTGCGCGGCGGCACGAAATCCGAGGCAGCGTTCAAGGGCGAAGCGAACATGGTCCAGCAGGTGCTGACCGCGACAGGCGGTCGCGTCGGCGGCGACGAGTGGCGCAACTTCATCCAGACCGGCAAAGTTGCGGCCAAGCAGATGCGCCAGGACGCGTTCTATTACCAGATGGAACCGCTGATTCAGGAAATGGGCGGGCATGCGGCAGGCACCGGCGTGCAGGCCGCGTACAGCAACCTGATGCAGGGCAAGACCACCGTGCGTGCGGCGAAGCGCCTGGTCGAGCTTGGGCTCGTCGACAAGAAGTCGGTCGAGTACAACACGATCGGTAATGTGAAGCGCATCAAGCCCGGCGCGCTGATCGACGGGGACCTCTTCAACGCTTCGCCGTTCGAGTGGATGGAGAAGGTGCTGTTGCCGAAGCTGAAAGCCAGGGGCATCACGTCCGACGCCAAGATCCTCGAGGAATTCTCGACGATCATGACGAACGGCAACGGCGCCAACCTGTTCGCCACGATGTACATGCAGCGCGAGCAGATTCATAAGAACGAGAAGCTGAACCGGGGCGCGTACGGTATCGACCAGTTGCACGAGCTGGGGCAGAAGCAAACCGAAGGGAAGGAGCTGATCGCGCTCGAGAAAGTGCGCAACCTGCGCACCGTCATAGGCGAGCAGGTGTTGCCCGTGTACAACCGTGCACTCGAGCTGACGACGAACGTGCTCGAGCGGCTGCTCGGCTTCGCGAAGGAATACCCGAATTTCACGCGCGCGGTCGCGATCGGCGCCGCCGGCCTCGGCGTGCTGCTCGCCGTGCTTGGCACACTAACGATTGCTCTCGCGGGGATCCTTGGCCCGATGGCGATCGTTCGCTACGGCCTCACGATGCTCGGGATGCGTGGTGGGGTGCTGTCGACGGGAGTGCGCCTGGCCGCAGCTTCCTTCCAGGTGCTCGGGCGCGTGTTGCTGCTCGTGGGCCGAGCCTTCCTCACGTCGCCAATCGGCCTGATCGCGGCCGCGATTGCACTCTCCGCACTTCTGATCGTGAAGTATTGGGAGCCGATCAAGGCGTTCTTCAGCGGCATGTTCTCCGGCATCAGCGCCGGACTGGCGCCGATGCGCGATGCGTTCGCCGGCGCGTTCGCGCCTATCGCTGATGCGTTTGCCGGGATGAAGCCTCTGTGGGATTGGTTCGTCGGCATGCTGTCGACTGTCGCCGGGTGGTTCGGCGATCTGCTGAAGCCCGCGTCGGCGAGCGCCGATCAACTGCAAGCGGTAGGCGAAGCCGGCCGCTCGTTCGGAGAAGTGCTCGCGATCGGAATTCAGATGGGGCTCGCGCCGTTCATACTTCTCGCACGCGTGATCGGTGCGGTGCCGCGGCTCTTCGACGAGGTAATGGCTGAAGCGCATGCCGCAATGAACGGCGGCATCGGCGCCATCGGGGCTCTGATTCTGAACTGGTCTCCGCTTGGCCTCTTCTATCGCGCCTTCGCCGCCGTGCTGTCCTGGTTTGGTATCGATCTTCCGTCGCGGTTCGCGACGTTCGGCCAGCAAATTCTTCAAGGGCTCGCGAACGGGATCTCGAGCAGCCTTGGCGCGGTGAAAACCGCAATTCAGTCGGCTGGCGACAGTGTGATCGGCTGGTTCAAGGAGAAGCTCGGGATCCACTCGCCGAGCCGCGTCTTCGCCACGCTCGGCGGCTTCACGATGGCCGGTCTCGACCAGGGGCTGCGTGAAGGCCAGGACGGGCCGCTGTCTACCGTGCTCGAGGTTGGCAAGCGGATCGTTGCCGCCGGCGCTGGCATCGGCATCACGGGCGCGGCGATCGCCGGCGGCGCACCGCTCACGGTCGACAACCGGCCGCCGCTCACTGTCGCGTCGGCCGCTGCCCGCGCGCCTGTCGCGCCGGCGCCGATCACGATCCAGGTGTATGCGGCGCCCGGCATGGATGAGCAGGCGCTCGCGCAGAAGGTGCTGCAGGTGATGCGCCAAGAACAGGCCACGAAGGCCGCGCGCGAGCGCTCGCGTCTGCGCGATCGAGATTGAAGGAGAGGTTCGCATGATGATGGCGCTCGGGCTGTTCGTGTTCAGCCTGTCGACCCTGCCCTATCAGGAGCTGAAGCGCCGGCGCGGCTGGCGCTTCGCCAGCAACAACCGCGTCGGCAAGAAACCCGCGCGGCAGTATGTCGGCGAGGACGACGAAACCATCAGTCTGTCCGGCGTGCTGCTGCCCGAACTGACGGGCGGCGACATGTCGCTCGCCGTCATTGAAGCAATGGCCAACCAGCACACCGCCTGGCCGCTGATCGAGGGCACCGGCCACATCTACGGCATGTTCACGATCGACAACATCGACACGACGCGCACGCTGTTTTTCGACGACGGCACCGCGCGGCGCATCGAGTTCACTATTGCCCTGACGCGCAACGACGATCTCGACATGCTCGGCATCGTGACCGACGCCATCAAAGGGGCGATCTCGCTATGAACCTGTCGGACCTCCCTGGCGCCGACCTGGTGCAGAAAGTCGTGATCGCCGACGATCGCGTGCCGCGTGCGATCTACTCGATCACGCTCAACGGCAAGAACATCACGAAGAAGTTCGACGGCCGACTGATCTCGCTGACGCTGCAGGACAACCGCGGCTTCGAAGCGGACCAGCTCGACATCAGCCTCGACGATTCAGACGGTGCCCTCGAGATCCCGAGTCGCGGCGTCACACTGAAGCTGGCGATCGGCTGGGCCGGCGCGGCAAACTGCCTGGTCGACAAGGGCGAATTCATGGTTGATGAGGTTCGGCACACCGGCACGCCGGACGTGTTGACGATCCGCGCGCGCAGCGTCGATCTGCGCGCGGGCCTGTCGATCAAGAAGGAGCGCTCCTGGCATCGGCAGACGGTCGGCGCGATCGTGCGCGCGATCGCCAGTCAGAACAAGGTCGAGGCACGTATCAGCAATGCGCTCGACGGGCAGCTCGTCGACCACATCGACCAGACGGCCGAGTCGGACGCCAATCTGCTGTCGCGCCTGGCGAAGATGTTCGACGCGATCGCCACCGTGAAGAATGGGCTGCTGCTCTTCATCAAGGCCGGCGAGGCAACCACGGCAAGCGGCAAGCCACTGCCGGCCGTCACGATCACGCGCGATGTCGGCGACCGTCACGAGTTCGCCGTCGCGGATCGGGACACTTATTCCGGCGTGCAGGCGTTCTACTTGAACACTCGCACCGCGAAGAAGCAGTCGACCACCGTGAAGCGGCGCCGGCGTCGCACGACAGCGAAGAAGAAGCCGATCGACAAGAGCGGCGACGTGCTGTTTGGCACGGCCGACAACGTGAAGACGTTGCGGCACACGTACGCGAACAAGGCGAACGCGACGCGCGCGGCGAAAGCAGAATGGGAGAAGCTACAGCGCGGCGTTGCAGAGTTCAGCATTGCGCTGGCGCTCGGGCGCCCCGAGCTGATGACCGAATTGCCTGTAACCGTGCGCGGTTACAAACGTGTCATTGACGATTGCAACTGGATCATTGCGCGCGTTACCCATTCGATCGACGGTAACGGCGGATTTACATCGGGCCTCGACCTAGAGGTCAAGGCGAGCGAGGTGCCGGAGGTCGACACCTCGGATGCCACTGACTAGGCGTCGGGTCCCTTACGCGGGTTCCGCTCCGAACCATGCACCCATCTGCTCGCTTCGGGTGTGCCAAAGCTTCACATCGTTGAAGATTTTCGACGCGGACTTGCCCGACTTCTCGTCGAAATCACTCATCAGCGATCCAACGACCGGACCGACGGTCTTTGTCGTCCCGTTGGGGACCGCAGCCGTCAGGGCTGCGCTGGCCACGATGATAATGTTCGCGCCAGATTCCACGGTGCCGTCACCAGCGCCCATAAACACGATGCTAATCAGCTTCCCTGTAGTTTTGCTGACAGAGCCGATCACATACAGGTTGTCGTTGAGCGCGGATTTGAAAGTATCGGCGGACTCACCTTTTTCCACACGCGGCTTGATCCGGAACGGCTCCTTCATTTTTGCCATGATGGCATTGAAGTTTTTCGCGTACTGATCTGCCGTCATGTCCAGATTCTTTTCGGCGGCTTCCGCTTCTACAGTCGAACCTTCATTGTGTTCATTCTTCGCCTCTACAGCCGAACTCTCCTTTTGCTCTGCAGCTTTTGGTGTTACGGCGCTTGCCGCGCTATCCGGTGATGGGCTTTTGTTGCCCTTCTGGTCGGAGCAACCGGATATGCCAACTGCCAACACCAACGCGAACAAAGCCGCGCTTCCGAATCCCGCAATATTGAGTGCTTTCTTCATCGATCCCCCGGATGCATAGCAATTGATTGCCTGTTATAAATTTTTCTAGCGCGCCGTTTAGTGTCGACCGCCAGGAGCGCGCTCCCATCGCGCACCTCGCTCTCCGTCGGTAACGCACTGCTGACGTATGCCTGCCTGCATTACTACGCCGCCGGGTGAATAGCGATTCCCACCGTACTCGCAATGACGCGGAAGTTCTGCTGCTTGGGTTTGTGCGGACGCATCGGAATGGGGCACTACGACATACATCACGGCTATGGCCATCGCTGCAGTCACCCCAATGGACACGGCAAACCAGGGCGATCGCTTTTTTTGCGGTTGTGCGGGTACAACTGGAGGTGCCGGTTCCGCTGGCGTCGTGGCAACGACAGGTGGCACAGGATCGCTCGGCGCTACTGGCTGCGGCACTGCGGGAGCTGGTTCTTTGACTTCCTTTGAGGCTGGCGCACCTGGCGTCTGCCCGAGCGTGCCGTTCCGTATCCAGCCATCGAGGTATTTGATTGCCCGCTCGTACACATTGCGCGGCATCTCATCCATTCTCTCGAATTCGAACACCGTCATGAGCCGACGGTACACCATCAGCTTATCGGTGCCAGTCTTCGCCTGAATCTCGAACGCTTTGCGCGCGATCGCGTTGCGCTGCCTGTCGCTGATGAACTGCGTCACGATCGGCTTCGGTCCAGAGCCGTGGAAATGCACATTGACGTTTGTCTGCGCGCTGTTGCTCTTCACATCCCCACCAGCAACTTGCCCGACGTCACCACTGAACTTCTGAATCATTGACTTCGTTTTCTCCTACGGCTGGCCCTACCGTTTGGCGCTCTGTCACTACCCTCAGGTCTCCCGCTTCTTCTTTCGCCGCGCACCACCTACATTGATCGTAAAAGGTGCAGTGAGGTCACCCGTGACGTGTTGCCCGACGTTGGCACCCTCAAAATTCTGATGAACCGTTGTGGTCTTCTCCGCCATCGGTGCGGGTGCAACCTGCTGCGTCATTCCTGCGATCATGCCCAGCACGCCAGCGCGCCCCTTCGCATCGAGCGAACGATACCCCGCGAGCAAAACCCCTTCGTCCCCCGACAGGTCGGACGTATTGCGTTGCCCGGTGAGGATGTAGAGCACATCAACCCCAACAGCAGCGATCTGCGCCAGATACACGGCATCAGGCGCTCGCTCCCCTTTTTCATAGAGGACTTGCGTTTTCTCCGTCACGCCGCCGCGTTCTGCAAACGCGCGCTGCGATAGAGACGTGCGCTTCCGTTCATCGCGCAATCGATCGCCAATACTTACCATTTGGTTTGTTTTGTGTTGCATACACACCGTTCGGTGTGTATTATCGGTGTTGTGCAAGGTTAACGAAGGGAAGTATACCGTCATGGTTAAAAAGAAAGCCCCCATCCGGCGCTCGCCGCGCGGCGTGCTGTCCAGCAAGCCCGTCTATATGCGCCTGATGCCGGACGAGCGCCGCACGCTCGAGGAACTGTCCGCATGCCAAAACAGATCGACATCCAGCGTTGCACGGCTGATCTATCTGGAGGGCGTCGAGCAATACCGCGCCAAAGTTATCGACTCGTCCGCTCAACCGCACTCAAGTTCTTTTGCCGGGCGTTGAGTCATGCAACCGCCCGCCCTCATCGAACCTGCGTTGCGCCATGCGCTGCATGGCCCCAAACGTCACAAAGTGCAAACAGCGCTCGGATGGGACGACTCCGAAGTCAGTCGATTCCTGAGCGGTGGCAAGGGCATCGTCATCGACAAGATTGACACGCTTGTTGCAGCGGTGGGCTTCGTGTGCGTTACCCGCAAATATCTCGACGCTGTCGCGACCTTGGGCGAAGTCGGCATGTTCTGCCAATGCGCGCGCCAAGGTCGCGGCGAATGCAGCCGCCCGTAGGAGCATCCGAATGAAATTGAAGTGCCATCATTGCGGCAGCCGCGCCGTCATCCGAACCAGCCGCACGCTGTCAGCCCTCGTTCGCGAGGCGTACTGCCAGTGCACCAACGTCGAATGTGCGACGACCTACAAGATCCACGTTGCGACCGTCCATACGATCGCGCCGAGCCTGACGCCGAATCCCACCGTCTACCTGCCCGTCGGCAAGGTTGACCGGCTGCCGACCGATCCGCGCCAGCTCCCGCTGATCGACGCCTAACCCCTAACGCTGTTTTTGTTCAACGCCCATCGCACCCGCCTTCGCGGGCGCGAGGGACTCCTTTTGCCTGAAATTCCGGAGACCTCATGCAAACGCCGACTCTCGCCGCTCACGTCCCCCCCCTCGCCGCGTCACTCGACTACGACCAGCGCATCACATACCTGCAGAAGCTCTGCGCCGCGGACGTGCGCGTAGACGTGTTCGTCGCATCCGCCCGTGCGCTCGGTTTCGTCGTGTCCTGGGATCTCGCCCGTGGCACGCCATTGCTCGCCTGGATGCACTGAAGCGATGCGTGCGCCCCTCACCGACATCGACCTGCGCGCGACGTGGCGCCGCCTGCGCATGGTCGGCGATTTCGACTCGCTTCACCCGGCCGCCCGCCACGCCTTCGAATGCACGGCGAGCGTGTGGCGAGATCGGGAACCGGCACCCGAGCCATCGCCCATCGACGGGAAGCGCCGCGCCGCGAACGACTTCGACTGACCCATCCGCGCCGGCCGTCGGCGTACTCATCTGGAACCACACCATGAAGCCTTACGTTTTTGGCGTCGGCGTGCTGCTGATGCTTTCCTTCTCGCTCACTGGCATCTACTGCCTGGTTGCCGACGTGCTGCGTCTATTCAACGTTCGCCACGTTCGCCCGATCGCTTTCGTGACCAGCGTCGTAGCGATGTTCTTCCTGGCCACGGTGCTGGCCTGGTCCGTTCCGCCTCGAGGGTGATCTGATGACGACCGCCCCCACCATCCGTTACGAGCTGCTGACATCGGCCGGCCTGTGTACCGTCGCCGGCGATCACGTCGTCATCCCGAACAACGCCAGCGCCTCGTTCGGCATCCACGCCGAGCCGCACGTCCGCGACGGGCACCCTGAAAAATGGGTTGTCACGCATCTGGCCTCTGGTCTGCGCGTCGGCCACGGCGCGACGCGCACTTCGGCGCTCGCGGCCGCGACGTCCAACGTCGAGCGCAACCGCGATCGTCTGCGCCAGATGCTCGACGAGGCGATGACCGCGCGCTACGAGTTGCAGCACGCCGTTCAACGCCTGCAGCAGAACCACCACGACATCCTCGGAGGCGCCGCAGCATGACGCACACCACTACCCCTCACGACGCCGCGCTCGCGGCCTCCATCGCGGCGGCGGCCGACGCCCTGCGCTTCGACCACGAACCCGGCGGCCTGCAGCGCGTCGCAGTGCTCGCGCTGTTCGTCAGCGTGCTCGGCGATCGCCTGGCGCTCGGCTTCCCGGCGTCGGCCGGCGCGCTGCGCGCGCTCGTCGACAGCCCCGCGACACCCGGCAACCCGGCCGCTCTTTCCCTGCATCAACCGCAACAGCAATAACGATGGCCACGATCGACGAACTGAAACAACGCATCGACCTGCACGACCTCGCCGACCGCCTCGGCTTGAAGCGAGGTCGCGGCGGCGACCGCGCGCTGTACCACTCGCCGCAGCACGACGACAAGAGCCCGTCCCTGTCGATCTACGTGAACCACCCCAAGCACGGCACCGGCTGGCGTGACCACAGCGCCGACGTCGGCGGCTCGTGTATCGACCTGGTCATCCACGCGCGCGGCGGCACCGTCGCCGACGCGGTGCGCTATCTGCACGACGCGTACGGCATCCCGCTCGACCGCCAGGCGCCGGCCGAGCGTCGCGAGAAAACGACCGTCGAATACATCGCCGATCGGTGCTTGGCCGAGCGCGACCAGGTCCGCGAATACCTGGGCGGCCGCGGCATTTCCGCCGCGGCGATCGACGCCGCGATCGCCGCGCGCTCCCTCGGCTTCAACACGTGGACCAGCTCGAAGGTTGCCGCCGGCGAAGTCGGCCACGCGGGCCCGGCCGCTGCGTTCATCGTGCGTGCACCGGGCGACGGCCGCGTCGTCGCCGTCGACATGCGCTACGTCGATCCGGCGCTCAATGGCGGCGTCAAGACGCAGACCCAGGGCGACAAGGCCGGTTACGGCTGGACCGCCGACCTTCGCCGGCTCGACAAGGCGAAGCGCGTGTTCATCGTCGAAAGCGCGATCAATGCGCTGTCGATCGACACCTGCGCAATGCCTGGCGCCGCCGCCCTGGCGCTACGCGGCCTGGCGAACGTCGACGGGATCGACTTCACGTTCCTGCGCGGCAAGCAGGTCGTGATCTGCCTGGACAACGACGAGCCGTTTGCGGACGGTCACCCGCGCGCCGGCCGCCGTCCTGGTCCCGAGGCTGCGTGGGCGCTCTACGAACGACTGACGGCGCTGAACATCAGCGCGATGCTCGTCGACCAGGCCGGCTGGTTGGCCGATCTCGCGGACGGAGAGAAGACCGCGAAACCGATCAACGATGTCAACGACTACCTGCAGCTGCGTGGCCCGCTCGAGCTGTCGCGGGCGCTTGAGCAGCTCGAGCCCTGGCTCATCGCCGGCCTCGCCGGCGACGCCACGCGTCGCGGCCGGCCGCGCATCTTCTTGCCGTCGCACGACTTCGCGCAGTACTGGCGCTTCCGCGTCCGGCCGGACTTCACCAGCTACATCTCGAAGATGGACCGCAACGAGGAATCCGGCGTCGAAACGCCCGTCATGACAGACCTGTGCGGCTTTCGCATCGCCGGCATCAGCCGCGTCTCGGTCGCGAGCGCGACGTCGACGATGACAGGCGACGCCGACCAGGCGCCCACCGTCTACTTCGCCGTGTCGGTCCAGGCGCCGCGTCACGGCGCGCAGCTCACGCGTCGCGTCATGCTCGACGACCAGCTGCACAACGTCGACCAGTGGGGCAAGTTCGGCCCGATCTGGGCGCCGGCGCCGTTCAAGCGGATGGTGAACATCCTGGAACGTGGCGCAGACCTCGGCGCGCGCCAGGCGGCGAACTTCGTCGGGCTCGCCTGGCGCGACGGCCGCCTGATCGTCAACGAAGGCCCCGACTGCTACTTCACCGAAGCCGACAAGCAGTGCCCGTATCACAACCTGACCTTCCCGACCGGGCCGGCCAGCGACGCGCGCCGCGTCATCGCCGCGTACCAGGCGACGTTCAAACAGAACGCCGCGACGATCCCGCTCGTGTGGGCGCTCGGCGGCCACCTGAAGGCTTTGCTCGGTTTCTGGCCGCACATCACGATCCAGGCGAACAAGGGAGCGGGTAAGTCGACGCTCATCAAGCGCCTCGAGCGCACGCTCGCGTTCACGATGTTTTCCGGGCAGTCGTTGCAGACCGAGTTCCGCCTGTTGACCAGCATCAGCCACACCAGCCACCCGGTCGGATGGGAAGAGCTGTCCGCGCGCCGGCAGGACGTGATCGACAAGGCGGTCGGCCTGCTGCAGGAGAACTACCAGTACACCGTGACACGTCGCGGCACTGACATGACCGAATACCTGTTGTGCGCGCCCGTGATGCTGGCCGGCGAAGACGTGCCCGTGCGCAGCCTGCTCGGCAAGCTCGTGCGCACAACGCTGACCGGCAAGCGCGGCCCGCTGATGCCGGACGACCTGCCGCGCTTCCCGGTTCGACAGTGGCTCGAATTCCTCGCCGGCCTGGACAAGCGCGCCGTGGCCGACCAGTACGCGACGCTGCGCGACAAGGCGTTGGCCAACTGCCGCGCGAGCGGCGAGGACGACGGCGCAAAGCGCATGGCCGGCAACTATGCGGCCGTCGCGCTCGCTTGGCGCTACCTGTGCGAGTTCGCCGGCATGGACCCGAGCGAAGGAGATTTTCCGCGCGACCTGCTCACCGAAATGAACGGCCACGTCGCCGAGACGAGCGCCGATCGCGAGCCGTGGGTCTGGATCATGGAAACCGTGCTGTCAGAGATCGACGGCGGCAACTACAAGCACCCGTTCACGTTCGATACCGTCGACGGCGAGTTCTGCCTGCTGCTGCGCACCGGCCACGTGATGGACCACATCGCCCACACGAGCGCACTGCGCGACAAGTGGAACGGCCTGCCCGTGAAATCCGACCGCGTGTTCAAGGCGCAGCTCAAGCACGCCGGCGTCGTAGTCGGCGAGAAGGAAGTCGAGCGGCGCATCTACACGCGGCGCGTGCCGTACCTCACCCCGATCTCACTGGACCGCCTGGCCGGCTTCGGTCTGCACGTGTCCGTCCGCGAAGACCTGGCCACCGACGCGACCGAGCAGAGGGGGCGAGCATGACCCGCTCGCAGCCGATGCGGCCGCCGTGCGGCCGTACCCATTCCCTCATTCCTTCTGGCCGCGTAGCGGCCCTGTATTCGGGTTTTAGGTGTGTGCGTCGATGCGCGCAGCAATCGGCGCGCGCCGTCACGCGGCCGCCGTGCTGTCCGGTTCCCCCCGTCCCCCCCGCGAGTCGAAACGGCCGGGCAACTACGCAGCCCTTGAGGGAGAGGGGGCGCGCGAGCCGGTTTTTCCACGGGGAACGGGCAGGCAGCGCACGCGAATCGTGGTTTTCGGGGCAGTCCGCTCGTAAGTCTTTGATTGTTGAGAAGAGTGCCGCCATAAATCGCATTCGAATTGCCACTAGTCGATGCGTTTTTGCCACTAGTCCGGTATTTGCGCCGGCCGCCGCCGTCCCTTTTTCTCTTCTCTCTAATTCATTGAAAAAGAAGAAGAAAGAATACGTAGAAAGGGCAGGAATTGACCGAGACGCCATGCCACGAGTCGTGTGCGTTTTGCCACGAGTTGCGGACGCTGCCTATTTTTTAGGCCACGAGTCGGAAGGGGCTGCCACGTGTTTTTCATGGCAACTAGTGGCGTACGCAACCATTACAAATCAACGACTTACCCTCGATATTCACGTTAGCCACGAGTCCACAAGTTGTTCTGCGTGTCCCCTCTTTACGCGTTGAAAATCACCATGCAAGAATATTCACGTCGCGGCTCGCAGCGCGGCACCGGCGCGTACCTCGGCCGACAAGAACTGCGCGAACTGACCGGCACGCCGCAACGCGCGCGCCAAATCCTGTGGCTCGCTCGGCAGGGTTGGCCGCATGTCGTCGATGTGCACGGCCGCGTGTTGGTCGCACGCGCTTACCACGACAAGCAAATGGGAATCATTGAATCTAAACAAGCGCGCACACCGCAGCCGACCGGTCTCACGTCGCTCAATCTCGGCGCCGTGTGATGGCGGGCAAAGCACAAACTCCAGGTGCAATCCCGCGCTTCCGTTCGCGCAAGAACGCGGACGGCTCGCTGCGCTATTACTACGATCACGGCGAGGTGGACGGGCGGCGCATTCTCGAGCCGCTCGGCACTGATCGCGTCGTCGCACTCCAACGTTGGGCCGAGTTAGAAGGCGCTCGTGCACCATCGTCGGAAACGACGCGGCACACGTTCGCCATGCTCGAGCAGGCTTACCGCATACGCGAGCTGCCGCAGAAATCTGCGGCGACGCAACGCATGTACGACCTGTTCCTCTCCAGGCTCGCAGCCGTCATCGGCGCTCGCGAGCTCGACACGCTCACGCCGGCCGACGTCGCCACGATCTGGCGCGCGACGGCAGAGAAGCGCGGCGTCGTGACAGCGAACCGCACGAAGGCCGTGCTGTCGCTGGTCCTGAACTGCGGGCGGCTGTGGGGCATGATGACGATCGCGAACCCGTGCGCCGGCGTGCGCGGGAAGAAGGAGACCGGGCGGCAGGACATCCTCATCGATGACGAGCTATATGCTGCCGTCTACACTGTGGCCGACCAGCCGCTACGCAACGCGATGGACCTGGCCGACCTCTGCGCCCAACGCCCTTCGGACGTCCTGCGCGTGCAGCGCTCCAACATCGTGCGCGGCAACCTCATCTTCCGCACGCAGAAGACGGGCGCATTCGTTACGGTACAAATCACCGGCGACCTCGCGGCGCTGATCGAACGGCTGTTGGCCTGGCGTGGTTCGAAGGTCGACGTCTCGCCCTACCTGCTGCGCGACGAGGAAGGCTATCCACTCACGAAGGGCAAGCTGCGATCGCGCTTTGACAAGGCACGCGAGCGGGCCGGTATCGACAAGGCGAAGTTTCAGTTCCGCGATCTCCGCGCGCGCGGCGTGACGCACAAGACGATCGATGAAGGATTGGAGGCCGGACAACGCCTGGCGGGTCACAGCGGACCGGGCATGACGGCGCGTTACGTGCGAGGCGCACGGCCGGTTAAACCGTCTCGCTGACGCGCATTGGAAACGTGAGGGGGGTATTGGAAACGCGAAGGGGCTACGCAAACATCGCGTAACCCCTTGCTGGATATGGTGCCGGCTGCAGGACTCGAACCCGCCACCTGATGATTACAAATCAACTGCTCTACCAGATGAGCTAAGCCGGCGTAAGCGCGAGATTCTACCTCATTTCACGATCTTGAGGCGAGGTCTGCTGCCGCCTTTCGAACCATCGCCGTCGGTTTTCGGCGGTTCATCGGCACCTTCGGACGGCTCTTCGTTCGCGCCGTGATCGGCAACCGGCGTCAGCACCGCAGGCGACTCGTCGCGTCGCGCGTCGTCGGCCTGCTCGGCATCGTCTTCGAACGCGCCCGAATCCTCGCCCTCGCCCGCCACCGCATCGACCTGGAACGCCATCCCCTGCCCGTTCTCCCGCGCGTAAATCGCGAGCACGTTGGCCACCGGAATCTCGATCTTGTGCGCCTTCCCGGAGAACCGGGCGGTGAACTCGATCCACTCGTTACCCATCTGCAGCTGGCTCGTCGCCTCGAAGCTGATGTTGAGCACGATCTCGCCGTCACGCACGAACTGACGCGGCACGCGCGTCGAGTTGTCGACCCTCACCGCGATATGCGGCGTGTAACCGTTATCGGTGCACCACTCGTACAGCGCGCGCAGCAGATAAGGTTTCGTTGAAATCTCTTGCATCACAATCCTCGAACCCGGAGCAGGCACGCGGCACGCCGCGCGCCCGCTCCGTCATGCACTCATTGCACCATCAACGACGCATGACCTTTTCGGACGGCGTCAGTGCTTCGATATAGGCCGGACGGCTGAAGATCCGCTCGGCGTACTTCATCAGCGGCGCGGCATTCTTCGACAGCTCGATGCCGTAGTGATCCAGACGCCACAGGAGCGGCGCGATCGCGACGTCGAGCATCGAGAACTCCTCGCCGAGCATGTACTTGTTCTTCACGAAGATCGGCGCGAGCTGCGTCAGGCGATCGCGGATCGCGAGGCGTGCCTTCTCGTGGTTCTTCTCCGCTGCCTTGCCCTTTTCGTTCTCGAGCGTGCTGACGTGAACGAACAGCTCCTTCTCGAAGTTGAGCAGGAACAGGCGTGCGCGTGCGCGCTGCACCGGGTCGGCCGGCATCAGTTGCGGGTGCGGGAAGCGCTCGTCGATGTATTCGTTGATGATGTTCGATTCGTACAGAATCAGGTCGCGCTCGACCAGAATCGGCACCTGACCGTACGGGTTCATCACCGAGATGTCTTCCGGCTTGTTGAACAGGTCGACGTCACGGATCTCGAAATCCATGCCCTTCTCGAACAGCACCAGCCGGCAACGCTGGGAGAACGGGCAAGTTGTGCCGGAATACAGAACCATCATATTTGCGTTTCCTCAAAAAAGCCGAGGGCCGGCACGCGGCGCAACCCCTTTCACGGGTTCCGCCTTGCGCCGGCCCCACGCCGGTCAGGCGTGTTTACTTGATATCTTTCCAGTACGCGGCATTGAGCCGCCAGGCCAGGAAAGTCAGGACACCGAGAAAGACCAGCACCCACACGCCGAGGCGCTTGCGGGTCTGCTGGGCCGGCTCGGACATCCATGTCATATAGGCCACCAGGTCGGCCACCGCAGCATCATAGTCCGGCGACGACAACGTCCCCGGCGTGACCTGCTGGAAGCCGACGAGCGTGTGGACCTTCTCGCCCGTCTCCTCGTCCGTCTTGTCTTCGAATTTGGCAGTGCGCTGCCCCTGCAGTTGCCACAATACATGGGGCATGCCAACGTTCTCGAACACCGCGTTGTTCCAGCCGCTCGGCCGCGTATCGTCGCGGTAGAAACTCCGCAGGTACGTGTAGAGCCAATCGCGGCCGCGCGCCCGCTCCTCGACCGACAGGTCGGGCGGCGAGGTGCCGAGCCAGTTCTTCGCGTCTTCGGGCCGCATCGCGACGGACATCGTGTTCCCGACCTTGTCGGTCGTGAACAGGAGATTCGTTTCGATCTCCTTCTGGGATATGCCCAGATCCGTCAGACGGTTGTAGCGCATCAGGTTCGCGCTGTGGCAGTTCAGGCAATAGTTTACAAACAATTGCGCGCCGTGCTGAAGCGAAACGAGATTTTCCGTGTTATCGGGCGCCCGGTCGAGCGGAAAATTACCTTCCGCGCGCACGGCCGGCGCCGCCAGCAGCGCCATGGCCGTCGCCCCGATCAGCGCGAGCGTCGAAAGCAGTTTCTTCATGTCGTTCTCTCCTCGCTCACGTTAATGGGGCTTGAAGCGCACCCGTTCCGGCGGCTGCTTGAACGTGCCAAGCGGCGTCCAGACGGGCATGCCGAGGAAGAACGCGAAGTAGATCAGTGCGCAGCCCTGCGCAATCAGCGTCGCGACCGGCGATGGCGGCCGTGTGCCGAGGAACGCGAGGATCAGGAACGCCGCGACGAAGATCCCGAGGAACACCTTGTGGAACAGCGGCCGGTAGCGGATCGACTTCACCGGGCTGCGGTCGAGCCACGGCAGGAAGAACAGCGTGATCACCGCGGAACCCATCACGACGACGCCCCAGAACTTCGATTCCGTCAGGAACATGAACACGACGATCGCGGCGGCCAGCACCGGCAGCCCGACCTTCCACTTGCCGCGCGCGCGGATCAGCGCGAGCACGCCGAGCAGCGCGATCACGATCATCAGCACGATCTTGAACGGGTCGGTGGTCGCGCGCAGCATCGCGTAGAACGCGGTGAAGTACCAGACCGGCGCGATCTCCGGCGGCGTCTGCAGCGGGTTCGCCGGGACGAAGTTGTTCGACTCGAGGAAGTACCCGCCCATCTCCGGCGAGAAGAACACGATCAGCGCGAACACCATCAGGAACACGCAGACACCGAAGAAATCGTGCACCGAGTAGTACGGATGGAACGGGATGCCGTCGAGCGGAATGCCATTCGCGTCCTTCTTCGCCTTGATCTCGATGCCGTCCGGGTTATTCGACCCGACTTCGTGCAGCGCGACGAGGTGCGCGATCACGAGGCCGACCAGCACGAGCGGAATCGCGATCACGTGGAACGCGAAGAATCGGTTCAGCGTGACGTCGGACACGACGTAGTCGCCGCGGATCCACAACGACAGGTCCGGGCCGACGAACGGGATCGCCGAGAACAGGTTCACGATCACCTGCGCACCCCAGAACGACATCTGGCCCCACGGCAGCAGGTAGCCGAAGAACGCCTCGGCCATCAGGCACAGGAAGATCGCGCAACCGAAGATCCACACCAGCTCGCGCGGCTTGCGGTACGACCCGTACATCAGCCCGCGGAACATGTGCAGGTACACGACGACGAAGAACATCGATGCACCGGTCGAGTGCATGTAGCGGATCAGCCAGCCCCACGGCACCTCGCGCATGATGTACTCGACCGACGCGAACGCGAGCATCGAGTCGGGCTTGTAGTTCATCGTCAGGAAGATGCCCGTGACGATCTGGTTGACGAGCACGAGCAGCGCGAGGGAGCCGAAGAAGTACCAGAAGTTGAAGTTCTTCGGCGCGTAGTACTCGGAAACGTGCTTCTTCCAGGTGGACGTGAGCGGGAAGCGCTGGTCGAT
This sequence comes from Burkholderia sp. BCC1640, assembly GCF_902833125.1. Classification (NCBI taxonomy): domain Bacteria; kingdom Pseudomonadati; phylum Pseudomonadota; class Betaproteobacteria; order Burkholderiales; family Burkholderiaceae; genus Burkholderia; species Burkholderia sp. BCC1640. Next base: position 138,425 of record NZ_CADFEF010000007.1, read on the forward strand.
CCAGCCGGTGACACCTGTCGTGGAGACTTCTTTGTTGTCGGCAGCCATCACGCTTCTCCTTTCTCGTCCTTGCCGATCACGAGGGTCGTCGCCGACGTGAACATGTAGGGCGGGATGTCGAGATTCTGAGGCGCCGGCTTGTTCTTGAACACGCGGCCGGCGAGGTCGTAGGTCGAACCGTGGCACGGGCACAGGAAGCCGCCCGGCCAGTCGTCCGGCAGGTTCGGCTGCGGACCCGGCGTGAAGCGTTGGCTAGGCGTGCAGCCGAGGTGCGTACACACGGCCATCACGACGAGAATGTTCTTGCGATCGGCCCGCGAGCGATATTCATTCGCGCAATACGCGGGCAGCGGCATCGTATAGGGTTTTTCGGAGGTCGGATCGGCCACTTCCTTGTCGGCCTTGACGACGTCGGCCAGCATGGCATCGGTACGGTTCAGGATCCAGACCGGCTTGCCGCGCCACGGCACGGTGACCATCTCGCCGGGCTTCAGGCCGCTGATGTCGACCTCGACCGGAGCGCCGGCCGCTTTCGCTTTCGCGGACGGCGCAAGCGACGCCGCGAAAGGTATGACGGTGGCTACGCCTCCCACGCCACCTGCTACGGATGTCGCAATCAGCCAGGTACGGCGGCCGCTGTCGACGCGTTTTTCTTCCTTGTCTCGCATCACACGCCCCACTTCTGAGTTGGATTTTCCGTCACGACTTTTCATTCCGCCGCTAGTTTGCGCGAATGGAGTCGCCATTTACAAGGCCCGGAGATGAAAATCCCTTCGAAGTAGTTGATAGTTAAGGGTTTTCCCCCACTATCGGAGCGATTAAATCATTTCGCTTTTAAGCATCCGCTACATTGTGGAATTTCGATGCGCCGCCGCAAATCCGTCGTTCAGACCGGATTATGAATATCGATAAAAAGGTGTTCGATATCGAATTCTTCGGACAAGTGGGCGCCAAGCGCCTGGATTCCGTAGCGTTCCGTCGCATGGTGCCCTGCCGCAACGAACGCGACGCCGCTCTCGGCCGATGCATGCGTGACGGATTCCGACACTTCGCCGGTCAGGAACACGTCGGCGCCGGCGTCGATCGCGGCATCGAAATAGCTCTGCGCCGCGCCCGTGCACCACGCGATGCGGCGCAGCTGCATCTCCGGATCGCCGAGCACGAGCGGCGTGCGGCCGAGCGTGCGCTCGACCTTGGCGACGAAGTGCTCGAGCGTGACGGGCATCGGCAGCGTGGCCATCCAGCCAAGATCGCCGTCGCCGAAACGTTGCTCGCCGATCAACCCGAGCTTCTCGCCGAGCTGCGCGTTGTTGCCGAACTCGGGATGCGCGTCGAGCGGCAGGTGGAACGCGAACAGGTTCAGGTCGTTCGCGAGCAGCAGCTTCAGGCGCCGGTACTTGCGGCCCGTGATCTGCGGCGCCTCGTTGCGCCAGAAATAGCCGTGATGGACGAGCACCGCATCCGCCCCCCATTCGAGCGCAGCCTCGAGGAACGCGACCGACGCCGTCACGCCGGTGGCGATCTTCTCGATCTTGCGACGCCCCTCGACCTGAAGGCCATTCGGGCAATAGTCCTTGAAGCGCGCGGTTTCAAGGGTATTGTTCAAGTACAATTCAAGTTCGATCCGATCCATATAAACCTCTAATCCATTCAGATGCTTAGACGCTTCTGGCTGTTCTTCGCGCAGGCGGTGACCGTACTGCTCGCGCTGATGTTCATCGTCGTGACGCTCAAGCCGCAATGGCTGCAACGGCAAGGACAGCTCGGCAAGCAGCTCGCCACGCCGATCGTCGCGCTGCGTGAAGTCGCGCCGGGCATCGGCGGTGCACCGGCGACCACGTCGTACGCGGAGGCCGCGCAAAAGGCGATGCCCGCCGTCGTCAACGTCTTCTCCAGCAAGGATGGCTCGCTGCCGCCCGATCCGCGCGCGAAGGATCCGCTGTTCCGCTACTTCTTCGGCGACCGCAACGCCCGCAAGCAGCAGGACGAACCTGCCGCCAACCTTGGCTCCGGCGTTATCGTGAGCCCTGAAGGTTACATTCTAACGAACCAGCACGTCGTGGACGGCGCCGACCAGATCGAAGTCGCGCTCGCCGACGGCCGCACGGCCACCGCGAAGGTGATCGGCAGCGACCCCGAAACCGATCTCGCCGTGCTGAAGATCAACATGACGAACCTGCCGACGATCACGCTCGGCCGTTCCGACCAGTCGCGGGTCGGCGACGTCGTGCTCGCGATCGGCAACCCGTTCGGCGTCGGCCAGACGGTCACGATGGGGATCATCAGCGCGCTCGGCCGCAATCACCTCGGCATCAACACGTTCGAGAACTTCATCCAGACCGACGCACCGATCAACCCCGGCAACTCGGGCGGCGCGCTGGTCGACGTGAACGGCAACCTGCTCGGCATCAACACGGCGATCTACTCGCGCTCGGGCGGCTCGCTCGGCATCGGCTTCGCGATCCCCGTGTCGACCGCGCGCACCGTGCTCGAAAGCATCATCACGACGGGCTCGGTCACGCGCGGCTGGATCGGCGTCGAGCCGCAGGACGTCACGCCGGAAATCGCCGAATCGTTCGGGCTCCAGCAGAAGTCGGGCGCGATAGTCGCGGGCGTGCTGCAGGGCGGCCCGGCCGACAAGGCCGGCATCAAGCCGGGCGACATCCTCGTGAGCGTGAACGGCGACGACATCACCGACACGACGAAGTTGCTCAACACCGTCGCGCAGATCAAGCCGGGCACGCCGACCAAGGTGCACGTCGTGCGCAAGGGCAAGGAGTTCGACGTGAGCGTGGTGATCGGCAAGCGCCCGCCGCCGCCGAAGCAGACGCTCGACGAACAGGACAGCGACAGCGAGTGACATCCGGCGGGCGGCGTATCGGCGCCACTTGCCAGTCAACGATGGAAATGCAAAAGGGCAGCCTGATCGGCTGCCCTTTTGCTTTGCTTCGACGACCCTTCGTCGCGGTGACGGAGCTGCGTTCGCCCCCGTCACCTGCACCGCCCGATCACTCGTCCAGCTTCAACGTCGTCAAGAGGTCGCATCGAGGGCGCCCCTCATGCCGGCCGCCGCATGCCGCGTTTCATCAACTTGCGGCACCGTTCTCCGCCTCGGGTTCTTCCGTCGGCTTCGGCACGAAGAAGCGCGCGGCCAGCAGCCCGATCTCGAACAGCACGACGAGCGGCAGCGCGAGCATCAGCTGCGAGAACACGTCCGGCGGCGTGACGACCGCCGCGACGACGAACGCGCCGACGATCACGTACGGCCGCATCTCCTTCAGCTTCTTCAGCGTCAGCACGCCCATCCGGACGAGCAGCACGACGACGATCGGCACCTCGAACGTGACCCCGAACGCGATGAACATCCCGAGCACGAAGCTCAGGTAGTTGTCGATGTCGGTCGACATCTCCGCGCCGAGCGGCGCGTTGTAGTGCGCCATCACGCGGAAGATCGTCGGGAACACGAGGAAGTATGCGAACGCCATCCCGCACAGAAACAGGACGTAGCTGCTGCCGACGAGCGGCGCGACGAGCTTCTTCTCGTGCTGGTACAGCCCCGGCGCGACGAACGCCCAGATCTGGTACAGCACGATCGGCAGCGCGATCACGAGCGCGACGAGCATCGTGACCTTCATCGGCACGAAGAACGAGCCGGTGACGTCGGTCACGATCATCCTGCCGCCCTTCGGCAGGTTTTCCATCAGCGGCCGCGCGAGCAGCCGGAAGATGTCGGGCGCCCAATACACGAGCCCGAGGAACACGACGATCACGGCCAGCCCCGCGCGAATGATGCGATCGCGAAGCTCGACGAGATGGGAAATGAAGGTTTCTTCCGGGGCGTCGCCCGGATTCTGCTGCGGGTCGCTCACACCGGCCCTCGGTAGGATTGACGAGCGAGCATGCGCTCGACTCAGAAGAAGCGCGTCGGCCGGCGCAGGCTGGCCGGCTGATGGCGCGCGACACGCGCGGCGCCCGACTGCACGTGCGTGCGGCGGGTCGTCGCGCGCTTGTACCAGACAGGCGTCGCCGCCTGTTTCACACGCCAGTTGCGACGCTTCGGCGCGAGCGCGGCCGTGCTGCCGCGCCACGACGGCGCCGCGGGCGTGTCGGAGCCGTACGTGCCGGCATCGACCGAGCCTTCGTTAAGGCCGCCGACCGCGGAATTCCACGTGTCGTTCAGTTCCTTCTCGTGCTCGCGCAGGTTGTCGTGAATCGTCGTCTCGACATTGCGCGCGGCCGACTCGAAATCGGTCTTCATCGTCCGCAGCGCGTCGAGTTCGATTTCGCGCGAGACCTCGGCCTTCACGTCGTTGATGTACCGCTGCGCGCGGCCGAACAATGCGCCGGCCGTACGCGCGACGCGCGGCAGGCGCTCGGGGCCGAGCACCACGAGCGCGACGACGCCGATCAGCGCCATCTTCGAAAGACCGAGATCCAGCATCGCGAATGCCTGTCAGCGTGCCGGCGTTACGCCTTGTTCGAGTCGGAACGCGTCGTTTCCTTCGCGTTGACGTCGACCGAACCCGAGCGCGGCAGTTGCTGCGCGTCCGCCGGTGTCTCGCCTTCCTTCATGCCGTCCTTGAAACCCTTCACGGCGCTGCCGAGGTCGTTGCCGATGTTGCGCAGCTTCTTCGTACCGAAAACCAGCGCGACGATCAGCAGCACGATCAGCCAGTGCCAAATGCTCAATCCACCCATGATGAAACCTCTCCTCAACCACGCCGCGTCGCGGCGCAAATCGCCGGCGGCACGCCGGCTTCGACTATCGATGCGGGGAAACGCCCCGCCACGTCAACCCATCCGCAACCACGGGCGCGGGCCGGCCAGGATATGCGCGTGCAGGTGGTAGACCTCCTGCCCGCCGCCGGGGCCCGTGTTGATCACCGTGCGAAACCCGGTTTCGCCCCCCGTGTACGCAACGCCGAGCTGATCGGCCAGGCGGGCGACCAGCAGCATCAGCCGGCCGAGCATCGGCGCATCGGCCTCGCTCGCCGCCGACAGCGTCGGCAGGTGCCGGCGCGGAATCACGAGCACATGCGTCTCGGCCGCCGGGCGGATGTCGCGGAACGCGACGAATTCGTCGTCCTCGTGCACCTTCGTGCTCGGGATCTCGCCCGCCGCGATCTTGCAGAACAGGCAATTCGGATCGTGACTCATGTTGCTCCTGCGAAACGCCCGCGCGCCGGTCAGAACCAGGCCTGCGGATCGAGCGTCTTGTTGTCGTTCAGATACAGCCAACCTTTGATGATACGGTACAGCGTCCAAATCCATGTGACAAACATGACGACGAATCCCACCACCACGAACATCAGCGCGAAGCCGATCACGTAGGCGATCAGCGCGCGCCAGAACGTGCGGATCTGCCACTCGAAATGGTCGGCGTACGGCGTGCCGGCCACGTCGTCGCGCTTCACGTAGTTGATGATGATCGCGATGATCCCGGTGACGCCGCCCGTCAGCCAATGAATCGCGTAGAGGCCGTACAGCACGTGCGTCAGCGTGCGCAGACCTTTCAGTCGCTCGGCGTCCGCTGCGCCCGGCACCGACGGTGTCGGAAACTGGCTCGGCGTATCGGTCATGATGCTACCCCCGTTAGATGACAATTCTTACAGCTTACCGCACTGGCGTCGGCGCGGCAGGCTGCGCGTCGTCACCCGCCGTTTTCCTCGCGCTCGCGACGCTTGCGCAGCGCCTTTTCCTCGATGCCCGACAGCCCTTCGCGGCGCTCGAGTTCCGCGATCACGTCGGCTGGGCTCAGGTCGAAATGCGACAGCATCACGAGGCAGTGGAACCACAGGTCGGCCACCTCGCCGACCAGCGCCGTCGGTGCGCCGCCCTGGCGCACGTCCTTCGCGGCCAGCACGACTTCGGTCGCCTCTTCGCCGATCTTCTTCAGCACCGCGTCGTCGCCCTTGTGGAACAGGCGCGATACGTACGATTGTTCGGGGTCGCCGCCCTTGCGGCTATCGATCACGGCCGCGAGGCGCAGCAGCGTGTCTTCGGTCGATTGCGTCATTTGTAGATGTGTTCGGGGTCTTTCAGCACCGGATCGACCGCGACCCAGTCGCCGCTGTCCACCGTACCTTCGAATTTCTGGAAGAAGCACGAATGCCGGCCGGTGTGGCATGCGATGCCCGACACCTGCTCGACCTTCAGCAGCACGACGTCCTCGTCGCAGTCGAGCCGCACCTCGTGCACGTGCTGCACGTGGCCCGACTCCTCGCCCTTGAACCACAGGCGCTTGCGCGAACGCGAATAGTAGACCGCGCGCTGCGTCTCGATCGTCTTCGCCAGCGCCTCGCGGTTCATCCACGCGAACATCAGCACGTCGTTCGTCGACGCTTCCTGCGCGATCACCGGCACGAGGCCGTTGTCGTCCCAGCGGACCTTGTCGAGCCACGCGGGGGATTTCGTTTCCGTCGTCATCACAGCCTCACCGGAATGCCCTGGTCGGCCATGAAGCGCTTCGCCTCGCCGACCGTGTGCTCGCCGTAGTGGAAGATGCTCGCGGCCAGCACGGCGTCGGCGCGGCCTTCCTTGATGCCGTCCGCGAGGTCCTGCAGCGAGCCCACGCCGCCCGACGCGATCACCGGCACCGGCACCGCGTCCGACACGCCGCGCGTGAGCGCGAGGTCGAAGCCCGACTTCGTGCCGTCGCGGTCCATGCTTGTGAGCAGGATTTCGCCCGCGCCGAGCTCGGCCATCTTGCGCGCCCATTCGATCGCGTCGATGCCCGTGCCCTTGCGGCCGCCGTGCGTGAAGACTTCCCAGCGCGGCGCCTCGCCGTCGGCCGACACGCGCTTCGCGTCGATCGCGACGACGATGCACTGCGAGCCGTACTTGTCGGCCGCGTCGCGCACGAGCTGCGGGTTCGCGACCGCCGACGAATTCATGCTGACCTTGTCCGCGCCGGCGTTCAACAGGCGCCGAACGTCCTCGACGGCGCGCACGCCACCGCCGACGGTCAGCGGAATGAAGACCTGCGACGCGACGGCCTCGATGATCGGCAGGATCAGGTCGCGCTGGTCGGAGGTCGCGGTGATGTCGAGGAACGTCAGTTCGTCGGCGCCCTGGTCGTCGTAGCGGCGGGCGATTTCGACGGGGTCGCCGGCATCGCGCAGTTCGACGAAGTTGACGCCTTTGACGACACGCCCGGCAGTCACGTCCAGGCAGGGGATGATGCGTTTAGCTAGAGCCATGATGTTGCGCCAAATGCCGCGATGGGACGGCCGGTTACGGACGCCTCGCGCGAGGCGTCCGGTCGGGGCCGCCTGCTGGCGACCCCGGCGAACGGAACGACCGCGCTCAGGCGTCGTCGAGTTCGCCGTTCAGTTCGTCCGCGCGTTTTTGCGCGGCCGCGAAATCGAGATCGCCGGAGTAGATCGCACGTCCGCAGATCACGCCTTCGACGCCGTGTTCCTCCACTTCGCAGAGGTTCTCGATGTCGGTGAGGTTCGACAGGCCGCCGCTTGCGATCACCGGAATGCCGACCGCCTGGGCGAGCTTCACGGTTGCTTCGATGTTGATGCCCTGCAGCATCCCGTCGCGGCCGATGTCCGTGTAGACGATCGATTCGACGCCGTAGTCCTCGAACTTGCGCGCGAGATCGATCACCTCGTGGCCCGTCAGCTTGCTCCAGCCGTCGGTCGCGACCTTGCCGTCCTTCGCGTCCAGCCCGACGATGATGTTGCCCGCGAACGCGGTGCACGCGTCCTGCAGGAACCCCGGGTCCTTCACGGCCGCGGTGCCGATGATCACGTAGGAGAGGCCGGCGTCGAGATACTTCTCGATCGTCTCGAGGCTGCGGATGCCGCCGCCGAGCTGCACGGGAATTTCGTCGCCGACTTCGTCGAGGATCGCTTCGATCGCTTCGAGATTCTTCGGCTTGCCGGCGAACGCGCCGTTCAGGTCGACCAGATGCAGCCGCCGGGCGCCGAGATCGACCCACTTGCGGGCCATCGCCGCCGGGTCCTCGGAGAAAATCGTGGCCTGGTCCATATCGCCCTGTTTGAGGCGCACACACTGACCGTCTTTGAGATCGATGGCCGGAATCAGCAACATAGCAATCGGGTGTCGTCGTGGAAAATGAAAAGAATCCGGCGCGTACCGGCCAAACCGGTGCCGCGCCGTCTCGCTAGTTTAGTACAACTCTTTCGGCGCATAGGGCCTGTTCCCGCCAATAGCGGGCTTGCGAACGGGCCTTTCCCGCCCGCCGACTGTGGCACGCACACGACGTTCACGGTTTCCAGTGTACGAAGTTGCGATACAGACGCAACCCGACCTCTGCGCTTTTCTCGGGGTGGAATTGGGTCGCGAAGAGGTTGTCCCGCGCGACCGCGGACGTAAACGGCGCGCCGTATGCCGTTTCGCCTACCGTGTGCGCCGGGTTGTCCGGGCGCACGTAATAGCTGTGCACGAAGTAGAAATACGCGTCGTCGGGCACGCCGTCCCACAGCGGGTGCGGCTGCGACTGGTGCACGCGGTTCCAGCCCATTTGCGGCACCTTGAAGCGCGAGCCGTCGTCCTGCAGCCGGCCGTCGAGCTCGAAGCGCACGACCTTGCCGGGCAACAGGCCCAGACCCTTCGTGTCGCCTTCCGCGCTCCAGTCGAACAGCATCTGCTCGCCGACGCACACGCCCAGCAGCGGCTTCGTGCGCGACGCCTCGATCACCGCTTCCTGCAGCCCCGATTCGCCGAGGCAGCGCATGCAGTCGGGCATCGCGCCCTGGCCGGGCAGCACGACGCGGTCGGCCGCGCGAATCGCGGCCGGCGTATCGACGATCGCCACGTCGGCGGCCGGTTCGGCCTTCTTGAGCGCCTGCGCGACCGAGCGCAGGTTGCCCATCCCATAATCCACAATCGCAATCGAAGTTTTCATCTCAGTGCAGGCAGTAGCGCCCTCAGTCCATTGACGATGAATTCCACCGCCAGCGCCGACAGCATCAAACCCATCAGCCGCGTGGCGATGTTGATGCCAGTGCGGCCGATCCAGTTCGCGATCGGCTCGGCAAGCCGCATCGCGAAGAAACACAGCAGAGCCAGGACCGCGCCGATCGCGACGAGCCCGGCTCGCTCATACCAGTGATGCGAGTTCGCCGCATAGATGATCACCGTGCTGATCGAGCCGGGGCCCGTGAGCAGCGGAATCGCCAGCGGCACGACCGCGATGTTGTCCTTCAGCTCGGCCTCGTGGCGCTCCTCCGGCGTCGATCGCGTGTTGCCGATCTGCGCGTTCAGCATGTTGATCGCCATCAGCAACATGATGATGCCGCCGCCCACTTCAAGGGAGCCGACCGAAATGCCGAAGAAGTCGATGATCTGCTGCCCGAGCAGCGTCGTCACCGTCATCACGCAGAACACCGACACCGACGCGATCCGGATCGTGCGGCGCCGCTCGATGTCCGACTGCTGCGCCGTCAGGCTCAGGAAGAACGGCACCGCGCCGATCGGGTTGATCAGCGCCAGCAGCGAAATGAACGATTTGAGCAGATCCATCGCAAGCCGGCGCGCCGCGCCGAAGCCGTGAGGTTGTCGTTGGCGTCCTGTCCGTTCGGAAGTTAGAGGCTGCCCTTCGTCGACGGAATCTGTCCCGCCGCGCGCTCGTCGAGCTCCACCGCCGCACGCAGCGCCCGGCCGAAGGCCTTGAACACCGTTTCGAGCTGGTGATGCGCGTTGATGCCGCGCAGGTTGTCGATGTGCAGCGTGACGCCCGCGTGGTTCACGAACCCGCGGAAGAATTCGATGGAAAGGTCGACGTCGAACGTGCCGATCCGCGCACGCGTGAACGGCACGTGGAATTCAAGACCGGGCCGGCCCGAGAAGTCGATCACGACACGCGACAGCGCCTCGTCGAGCGGCACGTACGAGTGGCCGTAGCGGCGGATGCCCTTCTTGTCGCCGATCGCCTTCGCGACGGCCTGACCGAGCGTGATGCCGACATCCTCGACCGTGTGGTGGTCGTCGATATGGGTATCGCCATGCGCTTCGACCTCGAGATCGATCAGACCATGTCGCGCGATCTGGTCGAGCATATGGTCGAGAAACGGCACGCCGGTGGCCAGCTTCTGCCGGCCCGTCCCGTCGAGATCGAGCTTCACACGGATCTGCGTTTCGCTGGTATTGCGAACGACTTCCGCCACACGCATGGCAATTCCTTGATTGAGTCTGATGTAAATGGGGATTGATCGTCGCGCGCCGCCGCGCCCTGGGCTCAACCGGGCAGTGCGAGTTTCAAAGCAGCCAGCAGGCGCGCGTTTTCGTCGGGAGAACCGACGGTCAGCCGCACGCATTCGGACAGCAACGGATGCATTTTACTCACGTTTTTGACCAGCACCCGCTCCGTGAGCAGTGCATCGAACACAGCGGCTGCGTCCGGCACGCGCACCAGCAGGAAATTGCCGGCGCTCGGGAACACCGTCGTGCCCGGCAGCGCGGCCACGGCCTGCGCGAGGCGCGTGCGTTCCGCACGCAGTTCGGCCGCCTGCGCATCGAGCACGTCGAGGTGGTCGAGCAGGAAATCGGCGGTTGCCTGGGTCAGCACGTTGATGTTGTACGGCGGGCGCACCTTGTCGAACTCGGTCAGCCACGCCGGCAGCCCGGCGAGATAACCAAGGCGGATCCCCGCGAGGCCGAGCTTCGACACCGTGCGCATCACGACGACGTTATCGAACTCGGCGGCGCGCGGCAGCCACGAGCGCTCCGCGAACGGCTGGTACGCCTCGTCGATCACGATCAGGCTGTGCTGCGCGGCCGCGATGATCCGCTCGACGTCGGCTTCGTCGTACAGCGTGCCGGTCGGGTTGTTCGGGTAAGCGAGATAGACGAGCGCGGGCCGGTGCTCGGCGATCGCCGCGATCATCGCGTCGGCGTCGAGCGTCAGGTCGGCCTTGAGCGGCACGCCGACGAATTCGAGCTGCGCGAACTTCGCCGACAACTCGTACATCACGAAACCCGGCACCGGTGCGAGCACCTTCGCGCCCGGTTTCGCACACGCCACCGACATCATGCTGATGATTTCGTCCGAGCCGTTGCCGAGCAGCACGTCGCATGCGGCCGGCACGCCCATCGCACGGCGCAGCTTGTCGAGCAGCGCGCCCGGGCGCGGCGCCGGGTAGCGGTTCAGCGCGACCTGCGCGAGGCGTTCGCCGAGCGCCGCCGCGAGCGGTGCCGGCAGCGAATACGGGTTCTCCATCGCGTCGAGCTTCACGAAGCCGCTCGCGTCGGGCACCGGGTAGCTCGTCATCGCGAGCACGTCGCGGCGGATGATGTCTTGTGGCGTCGTCATGGTCTCAAGCCGGCGTGCGTCGCGCCGGCGTCAAATGGTCGGCAAGGCGGCGGCTGCCGCCCTGCGCCGGGCCTCCTCATCGACCGGAACCGCTGCGTCGGCAGCGGCTCCGGCGCGCGTCACCCCTTCATCCGGAGCTCGGCGCTGCGCGCGTGCGCCTGCAGCCCTTCGCCGTATGCAAGCTCCGAGGCGATCTCGCCCAGCGTCTGCGCGCCTTCGGCGCTGACTTGGATCAGGCTCGAACGCTTGATGAAGTCGTACACGCCGAGCGGCGACGAGAAGCGCGCGGTGCGCGACGTCGGCAGCACGTGATTCGGGCCCGCGCAGTAGTCGCCGAGGCTTTCGCTCGTGTAGCGGCCGAGGAAGATCGCACCGGCGTGGCGGATTTGCTGGCCCCATTGCTGCGGCTCCAGCGCGGAAATCTCGAGGTGCTCCGGCGCGATATCGTTCGCGATCCGGCACGCTTCGGCCATGTCGCGCACCTTGATCAGCGCGCCGCGGCCTTCCAGCGACGCGCGGATCACGTCCTGGCGCGGCATCGTCGGCAGCAGCTCGTCGATCGCCTTCTCGACGCGCTCGAGGAACGCGGCGTCCGGGCACAGCAGGATCGACTGCGCGAGCTCGTCGTGTTCGGCCTGCGAGAACAGGTCCATCGCGACCCAGCTCGGATCGGTCGTGCCGTCGCACAGCACGAGGATTTCCGACGGGCCGGCGATCATGTCGATGCCGACCGTGCCGAACACGCGGCGCTTCGCCGACGCGACGTATGCATTGCCCGGCCCGCAGATCTTGTCGACCGCAGGTACCGTGGCCGTGCCGTATGCGAGCGCGCCAACCGCCTGCGCGCCGCCGATCGTGAACACGCGATCGACGCCGCCGAGCAGCGCCGCGGCGAGCACGAGGTCGTTCTTCACGCCGTCCGGGGTCGGCACGACCATCACGATCTCACCGACGCCCGCGACGCGCGCGGGAATCGCGTTCATCAGCACCGACGACGGATACGCGGCCTTGCCGCCCGGCACGTACAGGCCGACGCGGTCGAGCGGCGTGATCTTCTGGCCGAGCACCGTGCCGTCGCTTTCCGTGTACTGCCAGCTATGGGTGCCGCACTCGATCTTCTGTTTCTCGTGGTACGCACGCACGCGCGCGGCAGCGGCTTCCAGCGCCGCGCGCGCCTTCGGCGCGAGGCCGTCGAGCGCCGTCTGCAGCGCGTCCTGCGGCAGCTCGAGCGCGGCGACGCTGCTCGCGTCCAGCCGGTCGAAGCGGTTCGTGTACTCGAGCACCGCGGCGTCGCCGCGCGACTTCACGTCGGCGAGAATTTTCGCGACCGACTGCTCGATCGCTTCGTCCTCGCTCGCCTCGAACGCGAGCACCGCACGCAGCGCGGCGTCGAAGCCGTCGCTCGTCGAATCGAGTTTGCGGATGGTGATGGCCATGGGAATTCCGTTACGGTGATGCGCTCAATTGCCATTCTGCGACGCGCGTTCGAACGCGTCGAGAATCGGCTTGAGCGCCGCGCGCTTCAACTTCAGCGCAGCCTGGTTCACGACGAGGCGCGACGAGATCGCCATGATCTCCTCGACCTCGACCAGATTGTTCGCCTTCAGCGTGCCGCCCGAGCTGACGAGGTCGACGATCGCGTCGGCCAGCCCGACCAGCGGCGCCAGCTCCATCGAGCCGTACAGCTTGATCAGGTCGACGTGCACGCCTTTCGCGGCGAAGTGCTCGCGTGCCGTTTCGACGTATTTGGTCGCGACCCGCAGGCGCGCGCCCTGGCGCACCGCGTTCGCATAGTCGAAACCGGCCGGCACCGCCACCGACATCCGGCAGCGCGCAATGTTCAGGTCGATCGGCTGGTACAGGCCCGAGCCACCGTGCTCGACCAGCACGTCCTTGCCGGCCACGCCGAAATCGGCCGCGCCGTATTCGACGTAGGTCGGCACGTCGCTCGCGCGCACGATGATCACGCGCAGGTTCGGATCGGTCGTCGGCAGGATCAGCTTGCGCGACGTTTCCGGATCCTCGGCCACCTGCACGCCGGCGGCCGCCAGCAGCGGCAGGGTTTCCTCGAAAATCCGGCCCTTCGACAGGGCGAGGGTCAGCGGCGCGGTCATGCTTGGCTCCCGGAGAGGCGGCGCACGTTCGCGCCGACGGCGGTCAGTTTGGTTTCCATGCGGTCGTAGCCGCGGTCCAGGTGATAGATGCGGTCGACGAGCGTTTCGCCTTCGGCGCGCAGCCCGGCGATCACGAGGCTCGCCGACGCGCGCAGGTCGGTCGCCATCACGTTCGCGCCGGACAGCTTGTCGACGCCGGTCACGAGCGCCGTGTTGCCGTCGATCGTGATGTTCGCGCCGAGCCGGTTCAGCTCCTGCACGTGCATGAAGCGGTTCTCGAAAATGGTCTCGACGACCTGCGCGGTGCCCGTCGCGACCGAATTGAGGGCCATGAACTGCGCCTGCATGTCGGTCGGAAACGCCGGGTATTCCGACGTGCGAATCGTCACCGCCGACGGGCGGCGGTCCATCTTCACGCGCAGCCAGCTGTCGCCTTCCTCGATCGACACGCCGGCCTCGCGCAGCTTGTCGATCACCGCGTCGAGGATGTGCGGGCGCACGCCCGTCAGCATCACGTCGCCGCCCGCCGCCGCGACCGCGCACAGGAACGTGCCGGCCTCGATGCGGTCGGGAATCACCGAATGGCGTGCGCCATGCAGCCGCTCGACGCCCTGGATCACGAGGCGGTCGGTGCCGATGCCGTCGATTTTCGCGCCCATCGCGACCAGCAGGTGCGCGAGATCGCTCACTTCCGGCTCGCGCGCCGCGTTCTCGATCACCGTCTCGCCATCGGCCAGCGTCGCGGCCATCAGCAGGTTTTCCGTGCCCGTCACCGTAATCATGTCGGTCACGATGCGCGCGCCCTTCAGGCGCTTCGCGCGTGCCTCGATGAAGCCGTGCTCGATGCTGATCTCGGCACCCATCGCCTGCAGGCCCTTGATGTGCTGGTCGACCGGCCGCGCGCCGATCGCGCAGCCGCCCGGCAGCGACACCTTCGCCTCGCCGAAGCGCGCGAGCAGCGGCCCGAGCACGAGGATCGACGCGCGCATCGTCTTGACGAGCTCGTACGGCGCGACGAGGTTGTCGACGCGCGACGCGTCGAGCTGCACGCGGCAGCCGTCCGTTTCGCTCTTCACGCCCATCTGGTTCAGCACCTTCAGCGTGGTGCGCACGTCCTTCAGGTTCGGCACGTTGTCGAGTTCGACCGGCTCGGCGCTGAGCAGCCCCGCGCACAGGATCGGCAGCGCGGCGTTCTTCGCGCCCGACACGACGATCTCGCCCGACAACCGGCGACCGCCTTCGATCACCAGCTTGTCCATCCCATGTCCCTGCGATTCCCCGTTGGCGGCCGGGTGTGCCGTGGCGACGCTCTGGACGGCGTCGCGCTCGTTGACGGTGACTTGCACTCAGTGGTTCCGGTTATGCGTTCTGCCATTCGGCGGGCGTCAGCGTCTTCATGCTGAGCGCGTGAATTTCCTGCTTCATGCGATCGCCGAGCGCCGCATAAACGAGCTGGTGCCGCTGGATCGGCCGCTTGCCTTCGAAGGCCGCCGACACGATCGTCGCGAAGAAATGCTGGCCGTCGCCTTCGACTTCCAGATGAGTGCAGGCGAGACCGCCGGCGATGTATTGCTTGACCTGTTCGGGAGTCGGCAACATGAGGGGCTCCTGTCGGCGCGCGCCGCCTGTGGCGGCCGCCGCCGTCGATATCAATGACGCAGTTTGTAGCCGGTCGCGAGCAGCCGCATCGCGAACATCGCGAGCAGCACGAAGAAACCGGTGACGATCGCGAGGCTCGTGAGCGGGTTGATGTCGGACGCGCCGAAGAACCCGTAACGGAAGCCGTCGATCATGTAGAAAAACGGGTTGAGACGCGAGATCTCGCGCCACATGGGCGGCAGCGAGTGCGTCGAATAGAACACGCCGGACAGGAACGTCAGCGGCATGATCAGGAAGTTCTGGAACGCGGCGAGCTGATCGAACTTCTCGGCCCAGATGCCGGCGATCAGCCCGAGCGTGCCGAGGATCGCCGAGCCGAGCAGCGCGAACGCGATGATGAACAACGGCGCCGCGAAATGCATCGGGATAAACCAGATCGTCACGACGAACACGCCCGTGCCGACCGCGAGCCCGCGCACGACGGACGCAAGGACGTACGCGCCGAAGATGTCCCTGTAGGACAACGGCGGCAGCAGCACGAACACGAGGTTGCCGGTGATCTTCGACTGGATCAGCGACGACGAGCTGTTCGCGAACGCGTTCTGCAGCACGCTCATCATCACGAGGCCCGGCACGAGAAAGCTCACGTACTCGACGCCCGGATACACCTCGACGCGGCCCGACAGCGCATGGCCGAAGATCGTCAGGTACAGCAGCGCCGTCACGATCGGCGCGCACACCGTCTGGAACGACACTTTCCAGAAGCGCAGGAGTTCCTTGTAGAACAGCGTTTGAAAACCGCTCATGCCAGACCCTCGATGACCTCGGCCCCGTTCATCACCTGGACGAACACATCCTCGAGGTCGGCCTTGCGGACCTCGATCTCGTCGAACGTGCAGCCGGCCGCGCGACACTGCGCGAGGATGCGCTCGACATCGTCGTAGCTCGTGAGACGCAGCAGATGCTCGCCCGGCGCGCGCGCGGCCGGATCGGTCTCCAGCCCGCGCAGCTCGGCGGGCAGCGCGCCGGTCGAGAACCGCAGGTACAGCTGCAGGCCCGCGAAGCGGCGCAGCAGCGCGTCGGTGCGATCGAGCGCGACGACTTCACCGCGACGCAGCATCGCGATGCGGTCGCACAGCGACTCGGCTTCTTCCAGGTAATGGGTGGTCAGGACGATCGTGTGGCCCTCGCGGTTCAGCCGCGAGATGAACTGCCACAGCGTCTGGCGCAGTTCGACGTCGACACCGGCGGTCGGCTCGTCGAGCACGATCACGGGCGGCCGGTGCACGAGCGCCTGCGCGACCAGCACGCGGCGCTTCATCCCGCCCGACAGCGCGCGCATGTTCGCGTCGGCCTTCTCGGTGAGGTCGAGATTGGCCATCACTTCGTCGATCCAGTCGTCGTTGTGGCGCAGCCCGAAATAGCCGGACTGGATCCGCAGCGTCTCGCGGACGGTGAAGAACGGGTCGAACACGAGTTCCTGCGGCACGACGCCGAGCGCGCGGCGCGCATCGCGGAAGTCCTTGACGACGTCGTGGCCGCGCACCGAGATACTGCCTTCATCGGCCCGGGCAAGCCCGGCGAGGATACTGATGAGCGTGGTCTTGCCTGCGCCGTTCGGGCCGAGCAGACCGAAAAACTCGCCTTCCTCGACCGACAGGCTGACGCCCTTGAGCGCCTGAAGCGATTTGTAGCGCTTCTTGACGTGACGGATTTCTATGGCTGACATGACTGTGCGCGGCGCAAGGGCCGCGACGCCTATTCTGTGCTTGCTGCGAAAGAAAATGGGGGCCGGACGCCGATTGGCTGCCCCGCAAAACGCTTGATTATAGGGCAAACCGGCTGGTGGGGCCGGCGCAGGAGGCGCGCGGCCTGAAGCGTGCGCGCGCCGGCTGGCGCGGCAGGCTTCGGTCGGACAGGGTCAATGTCGCCCGGTGCCGTCGATGAGCGCGTCGACGCCGTAGGCGCGCGCGAGGCTGGCGAGCTTCTGCGGGAGATTGAGGAGGTCGAGGGTCGCGCCGCGCGCTTTGGCGGCACGTTGCCATGCGAGCAGCACGGCGAGCGCGGACGAGTCGAACTGCGTCAGCGCCGAGCAATCGACGGCGGTCGCGCCGGCGCCGATGCGCGCAAGACCGTCCGCGAGCGCGGACTTCGCGCTCGCGACGGTCAGCGAAGAGCCTGCTTCGAAGCTGCTCACGACGCCTGCTTGCCGGCGGCAAGTTGCTGGTTGCGCTGCGTCAGGAACTGGATCAGGCCGTCCACGCCGCTTTGCTGGATCTTCTCGTTGAACTGCTGCTGGTACGTCTGGATCAGCCACGCGCCGAGCACGTTCAGGTCATACACCTTCCAGCCATTCGCCGACTTGTACAGGCGATAGTCGATCTGGACCGGCTGGCCGTTGTTCATCGCGACCGTCTTCACGACCACGTCGGTGTCGGCCGGATCGGCGCGGAACGGCGGGTACTGGATCTGCTGGTCCGGCTTCAGCTGCGCGAGCGCGCCCGAATACGTGCGGATCAGCAGCAGCTTGAACTGCTCCTGAACCTGTTGCTGCTGCTCGGCCGATGCCGTGCGCCAGTTGCGACCCATCGCGAGCTGCGTGGTGCGGCGGAAATCGGTGTACGGCAGGATGTCCTTGTTGACGATCGTAATGATGCGGTTGGTGTCGCCCTGCTTGATCGTCTGCTGCTTGACCTCGTCGAGGACCTGCTGCGTCGCCGTCTTGATCAGCGCCTGCGGGTTCGACTGGTCGACTTGCGCGTGAGCTGCGCTGCCGAACGAGAACAGCGCCGCGAAAACGGGGATCAGGAACAGTTTTTTCATCATAGTGACCTGCATGAAGAGTCGATGCGTAGGTTGGAGCCGGTAGCTTACGCGCAAGTTCGCGTGCGCCACCGACTCAATCGTTTCCGGCTGTAACGAATGTAAATGGGTCAGTGCAGCTTGATGCTCGGGAAACGAATCCCGCCCGGAGCGGGCGGCGTCATCTGCATTGCCGGCACGTTCGTCGCGCTGGCCGGGTTCGGTGCTTCGGCACTGCCCGACGCCGGTGCGGCAACGGCCGCGCCCGATGCGCCGGCCGGCGCCGTCGCGCCGCCGATCGCGGCCGCACCCGCCGTTCCCGCCGCGCCGGCTGCCGCCGGTGCCGCGCCGTCGTCCGGCAGGTCGTACTTCGGCAGCGCGTCGTTGCTCGACGCCGTCGAGGCCTCGCCGCGCGCGTTGTCGATCAGCATCTGGCGGCGCTGCAGGTACGCGTTGCGCACGAACGAATACTTGTCGAGCGCCGCGGCATCCAGCACGTCGCCCGCGCCGAGCAGGTTCGCACGCGTGTTGACGAGGTTCACGCCGAACAGGCCCCAGCTCAGGCTGTCCGGCTTCACGTAGGTGAGCGGATTGCCCACGTAGTCGACGCCGAGGCCTGCCGTGTCGCGCAGCGTGCTCGGACCGAGCAGCGGCAGCACGAGATACGGGCCCGACGGCATGCCGTAGCGGCCCATCGTGATCCCGAAGTCGGCCGTGTGCTTCGGCAGTTTCGCGATCGTCGCGACGTCGAACAGGCCGCCGACGCCGAACACCGTGTTGATCACGACGCGCATGATGTCGCCGACGCCGTCCGCGATTCGCAGTTGCACGATGTTGTTCGCGGCGATGTAGACGTCGCCGATGTTCGAGAAGAAGTTCGTCACGCTGTCGCGCACCGGCTGCGGCACCACGTACTGGTAGCCCTTCGCGACCGGTTTCAGCGCGTACGTGTCGACCGTGTCGTTGAACTTGTACATCGACCGGTTGAAGCCTTCGAGCGGATCGCCCTTGGTCGGCGTCTGCACGGTCGCGCAACCGCTCAACGCGGCGACTGCCGCCACCGCGAGCGCGGCGTGCCTGATGCGGATCGTCTGCATGGTCATTACCCTCTTGTCTTTCTCTCGTGTGGTTATTGGGCGGTCGAACCGGACACCGCAGAGGCCGGCACCGCGACCGGCGCGGGCGCGACCGGCGCGGCCGAGGCCCCCGATGCCGGCTTCGCGCCACCCGCGTCGGCTGCCTTGCTGTACAGGAACTGGCCGATCAGGTTCTCGAGCACGATCGCCGATTGCGTCATCGTGATCGTATCGCCCGCCTTCAGCATTTCGGTGTCGCCGCCCGGATCGAGGCCGATGTACTGCTCGCCGAGCAGGCCCGACGTCAGGATCTTCGCCGACGAATCCTTCGGGAACGGATACTGGCCGTCGATATCGATCGTCACCAGCGCCTGGTAGGTGTTGGTGTCGAAGGCGATCGACTTCACGCGGCCGACCACGACGCCCGAACTCTTCACGGCGGCGCGCGGCTTCAGCCCGCCGATGTTGTCGAATTTCATCCTCACCGAGTAGGTCGGCTGAAACGACAGCGAGCTCATGTTGCCGACCTTGAGCGCCAGGAACAGCACCGCAAGGAAGCCCACCACCACGAACAGGCCGACCCAGAAGTCGAGAGCAGTCTTTTTCATCGTCATCCCAAAATTTGGCTTGGCTGAGGCTTAGCTGAACATCAGCGCGGTCAGCAGGAAATCGAGGCCGAGTACGGCGAGCGACGCGAACACGACCGTCTTGGTCGTCGCGCGCGACACGCCCTCGGGCGTGGGCTTCGCTTCATACCCCTGAAACAGTGCAATGAAGGTCACGGCGAACCCGAACACGATGCTCTTGATCACGCCATTGCCGACGTCGGCCCACACTTCGACCCCGCCCTGCATCTGTGACCAGAACGCGCCCGGGTCGACGCCGATCAGCACGACCCCGACGAAATAACCGCCGAGCACGCCGACCGCGTTGAAGATCGCGGTGAGCAGCGGCATCGCGATGATGCCGGCCCACAGGCGCGGCGCGATCACCGTCTTGAGCGGATCGACGGCCATCATCTCAAGCGCGGTGAGCTGCTCGCCGGCCTTCATCAGGCCGATCTCGGCCGTGAGCGACGTGCCCGCGCGGCCCGCGAACAGCAGCGCGGTCACGACCGGGCCGAGCTCGCGCACCAGCGACAGCGCGACCAGCAGGCCGAGCGCCTGCTCGGACCCGTAGCGGTTCAGCGTGTAATAGCCCTGCAGGCCGAGCACGAAGCCGACGAACAGGCCCGACACGGCAATGATCACGAACGAATAGTTGCCGAGGAAGTGGATCTGCTTCGTGACCAGCCGCGGCCGGCGCAGCAGCGGAAAGAATTCCAGCACGAGGCGCACGAACAGCCGCGTGCCGTAGCCCGCGCGCTCGAGGCCGCCGATGACGTAACGTCCGATCGCGCTGATCATGCGCGCCCTCCGCCGAGCCCGAAATCCGCAGCCAGCGGCGGGCTCGTGTAATGAAATTTGAACGGGCCGTCCGGCGCGCCGTCGATGAACTGGCGCACGCTCGGGTCGGTCGACGCGCGCAGCTCGTCGGGCGTACCCTGCGCGAGCACGCCGCCATTGGCCAGAAAATACACGTAGTCGGCGATCGCGAACGATTCCGGCACGTCGTGCGTGACGAGGATCGACGTTGCGCCGAGCGCCTCGTTCAGCGTGCGGATCAGGTTCGCCGTGATGCCGAGCGAGATCGGATCGAGGCCCGCGAACGGTTCGTCGTACATGATGAGCTGCGGGTCGAGCGCGATCGCGCGCGCGAGCGCGATGCGGCGCGCCATCCCGCCCGACACCTCGGACGGCATCAGGTCGCGCGCGCCGCGCAGGCCGACCGCGTTGAGCTTCATCAGCACCAGGTCGCGGATCAGGTCTTCGGGCAGGTCGGTGTGTTCGCGCAGCGCGAACGCGACGTTCTCGAACACCGACATGTCGGTGAACAGCGCGCCGAACTGGAACAGCATGCCCATCTTGCGGCGCAGCGCGTACAGGCCGTCGCGCGTCTGCGCGCCGACGTCGGCGCCGTCGAACAGCACCTGGCCGCGGCGTGCGCGCACCAGGCCGCCGATCAGGCGCAGCACGGTCGTCTTGCCGCAACCCGACCCGCCCATGACGGCGACGACCTGGCCGCGCCCGAAGCGCATGTTCAGGTTCGACAGGACGAGGCGGTCGCCGTAGCCAAAGTCGACGTCGCGAAGTTCCAGCAGTGTCTCGGTAGGAGTGGGGCTCACGGAGCTGACAGTCCTTTTACGCAGAACGCCGAATTATAGGGCCTGCATTGGAATGATGTCGTGACGCCGTTCCGGGCCCTGCGGTCAATGATTGTCAAATTGTCGGGCAAAACATTGCTGCAACGCAACAATTGCCGCCCGATAATCGTCTGCGCCCGTGACCGCGCTGACCACCGCGACGCTGCCGACGCCCGTCGCCAGCACGTCCGGCAACGCGTCGAGCCCCACGCCGCCGATCGCGACGAGCGGCGCCCGCGCGCCCGCGAAGCGCGCATAGCGGGCAATCCGCGCAAGGCCTTGCGGCGGCGCCGCGACCGCCTTGGTCGCGGTCGCGTACACGGGGCCGAGCGCCAGATAGCTCGGGCGCTCGTGCAACGCGCGCAACATCTCGTAATAACCGTGACTCGACAGCCCGAGCCGCAGGCCGGCGCGCGCGATCGCGGCCAGATCGGCCGTTTCCAGGTCCTCCTGACCCAGATGTACGCCGTACGCGCCCTCTTCTATCGCGATCTGCCAGTGATCGTTGATGAACACGCGCGCACCGGGATAACGGCGCCCCGCCGCGACCGCCCGCGCGACTTCCCGGCGCAACGCGTCCGGATCCGCGCCTTTCACGCGCAGCTGAACGGTTCGCACGCCGCACTCGAGCACGCGTTCGACCCATTCGGCGTCGGGGACGACCGGATAAAGGCCAAGTTGCGCGGGGCACGGCGGGAATGCGGGCTCGGGTGCCGAGGCCAGGCCCGCGACGCGCGGGAACCGCGCGGCATCGACCGGCCACGCATCGGCCCCGCGCGCTTCGTCGCCGTCGCGCCACGCGAGCGCGAGCACCAGCGCGTCGATCGGCGCGAAGCCGCAATCGAGGAACGCCGCGAGCGCCGCGATCCAGTCGTCGGCGAGCGGATGCGCGGCTTCCAGCGCGTAGCGCACGCCCGCGGCGTGCAGCACCGCGCCGTGTTCGTCGAACTCGATCGCGACCGCGTCCGGCGACGCGGGGCGCGACGCAGCCGACGCGCGCGCCTGCGCGGCTCGATCGCCGGCCGACACGATCAGCACGTCGCCGTCGGCCGGCACGTCGGGCGCCGCGACGCACAGCCGCCACGGCGTCGTGCCGGTCGGCCAGTCGCCCAGGCGGGCGCGAATCCGCTCGGCCGCTTCGGCCAGCTCGTCGGCCGGCGGCCAGAATGCATCGGCGAAGCGCACGCTCATGCGCCGCCCCCGTCCTGGTGCCAGAACGGCATCCCGACGACCGGCGTGCTCGCGTGCGCAGTCTCGCGCGCATCCATCGGCCCGGCGAGATAGGCCGCACGGCCGGCCTCGACGCCTTGCGCGAACGCACGCGCCATGATGTCCGGATGCGTGGCCTGCGACACGGCCGTGTTCAGCAGCACGCCGTCGAAGCCCCACTCCATCACCTGGCACGCGTGCGACGGCACGCCGAGCCCGGCGTCGACGATCAGCGGCACGTCCGGTAGCCGCTCGCGCAGCACGCGCAGCCCGTACGGATTCACGACGCCCTTGCCCGTGCCGATCGGCGCGCCCCACGGCATCAGCGCCTCGCAACCGACGTCGAGCAGACGCCGGCCGATCACGAGATCCTCGGTGCAGTACGGCAGCACCTTGAAGCCGTCCTTGACCAGTTGCGCGGCCGCCTCGATCAGCCCGACCGGGTCGGGCTGCAGCGTGTAGTCGTCGCCGATCAGCTCGAGCTTGATCCAGTCGGTATCGAAGACCTCGCGCGCCATGTGCGCGGTCGTCACCGCTTCGGCGACGGTCTGGCAGCCGGCCGTGTTCGGCAACAGCGGCACCGCGTGACGCTTGAGCAGATCGAAGAAGCCGGCCTCGGCGGTGCCGCCGGTCATCTGGCGGCGCAGCGCGACCGTCACCATCCCGGGGCGCGACGCGACAATCGAATCGGACAGCGACTGCAGCGACGGGTAGCGCGACGTGCCGAGCAGCACGCGGCTTGCGAAGGTTTCGCCGTACAGCGTCAGCGCGTCGGCGGAAGTGAGGGACGTCATGTCGTTTTCCTGGAAGAGCGGAGGGCGAACCGGCGGCGCTCAGCCGCCCGCGACGGGGTGCACGACGTCGAGCTTGTCGCCCGTCGCGAGCGCGCGCGCCGCATGCTGCGTGCGCGCGACGAAATTGCCGTTCAGCGCGACCGCGTACGGCGGACGCGCGCCGTACGCGGCGAGCGCGTCGGCCACCGTCGCGCCGTCGGGCAGCGTCAGCGTCTGTTGGTTGATCTGGATATCCATGAGGCTTGATCGAATTCGGTCGGCGGCGCGCGTCAGGCCGGCTGGCGCGCGTCGTCGCGGTGATGAAGGAGCGTCGGCCAGCGCGCGGCGTCGCGCCACGCGGCGAACGCGTCGGCATCGGCGAATGCACCGCCGAGCGCGGCTTGCGCGAACGCAACCGCCGCGTGCGCGACTTCCGGCGCGATCATGAAGCCGTGCCGGTACAGGCCGTTGACGGCCAGCGTCGTCGCGCCGTCCCAGATCACCGCCGGGCGGTGATCGGGCAACGTCGGGCGGCATTGCGCGTTCAGTTCGAGAATGCGCGCCTCGCCGAACG
This sequence comes from Burkholderia sp. BCC1640, assembly GCF_902833125.1. Classification (NCBI taxonomy): domain Bacteria; kingdom Pseudomonadati; phylum Pseudomonadota; class Betaproteobacteria; order Burkholderiales; family Burkholderiaceae; genus Burkholderia; species Burkholderia sp. BCC1640. The sequence goes on from NZ_CADFEF010000007.1 coordinate 162,098, forward strand.
CCGGGTGCACGGAAAATGCCGCGCTCAGCAGTTCGAGCGCCGAGCGCACGCTCACGGGCGACATGTCCTCGCCCTCCACTTCGGTCGCGCCGATCACGTACAGGTCGTCCTGTTTCGGCGCGATGTAAAGGGGATAGCGCGGATGCAGCAGCCGCACGGGCCGCGTGAGCCCGATGCCCGGCGCGCGCACGCGCGCGACTTCGCCGCGGATGCCGCGCAGCGCGGGCAGCGCGGATTTCGCGCCGAGCCCGCGGCAATCGATCGTGAAATGCGCGTCGGGCCGGTTCGCGTCGTCGATCGTCGCGTGCCAGTGCAGCTCGACGCCGCGTTGCGCGAGGCCCGCCGCGAGTGCGCGCAGCGCCTGCCGGTTGTCGAGCTGCCCCTCGCGCGACAGCATCAGGCCGCGCGCGAAGCGCCCCGCGAGCGCGGGCTCGGCCGCGTCGACCTGCGCGCCGGCCAGCGCGACGAAGCCACCGTCGAACAGCTCGGCCGGCGCGTTCGCGCGCACGCGCCGCTCGAACAGCGGCGCCTCGGCGCGATCCGCCTGATGCCAGACGACGAGCGTGCCGTGCTGCTGGAAGAACACAGGTTCGGGCAGTTCCGGGAGCCATTGCGGCCAGCGCGCGAGCGATGCCGCGCCGAGCTCGGTGATCAGCAGCTCGGCGCTCGCCGCCTCGGCGAGCGGCGCGAGCATCGCGGCCGCGACCCACGCGGCCGACTGCTCGCCGTCCGGGCCGCCGCGCTCGTACAACGCGACGCGATGCCCGTCGCCCGCAAGCCGCCACGCGATCAGACGGCCGACGAGGCCGCCGCCGAGTACCGCGAAATCGGGCCGGGAAGCGTGGAGGTTCATCGCGCGCCCTCCTCGCGAACCGCGCGGGCGCGTGCGACGAACGTCGACGCGCGCGCACCGTCCCGTGCGGACGCACGCGACAGCGGATCGGGAACAGCGCAAAAGACTGAAGATTGAGCGGTCATCATTCCTTCCGTAACGCGCAACGCGCGTACCCAAAAGGACGAAACCGGCAGCAAAGGCCGGCCGGGCGGGACTCGGGCGCTGACCATGTGGGATGGCAGCCAGCGCGGCCCGGCGGGATCAGAAACTTCCCTCGCCGGTATTACCCGGATCGGGTGCGAAGGGTCTTTCTCAGCCTCGCCGCGTCGCCCGGAACTGTCCGTCGGCCGCGCTCGAAGCACCCCTGTTTCGTCGTCGGCCATTAGACCATAAAAGCGGAAAGCGCCGCAAACTGTCCCCCTTGCGGCAAATTCGCCGTCGCGTCGCGCCGCTCTGGCACAATGCCCGCAGGCTGGCCGCGCGAGCGGCCGGTTGCCGCGTCACCGCCGGCCTTAAGTGCCGTTTAAGACGCGCGGGCCACCATCCGGACGCCCGCCGTCAGTCGGCACCCCGTCCCGGCATACCGTATCGCGGTGCGCGTCCGGCTCCGCCCGGTCCGCGCGCCGGCTACTCATCAGGAAGCACATGACCCAATCGATCGATCCCGTCCGCTCCGCCTCCGACGCGCCGCAGGACGAGCGCCCGGTATCCGCGTGGAGCCTCATCAAGCCCTACTGGGTGTCGTCCGAATGGAAAATCGCGTGGGGGCTGCTGGTCACGATCATCGCGATCAATCTCTGCGTGGTCTGGATCAACGTCAAGCTGAACAAGTGGAACGTGGGGTTCTACAACGCGCTGCAGTCGAAGAACGTTCAAGACTTCCCCGGTCTGCTGATGCAGTTCTCGGCATTCGCGTTCGCATTCATCATCCTCGCCGTCTACGGCCGCTATCTGCGCCAGATGCTCGGGTTCCGCTGGCGCCAGTGGCTCACCGATCGCTTCCTCGGCCAATGGCTCGGCGATCGCGCGTTCTATCGGATCGAGCGCGACCGCCTCGCCGACAACCCCGACCAGCGGATCACCGACGACCTCCAGTCGTTCGCGACGGCCACGCTCACGTTGTCGCTCGACCTGCTGTCGACGGTCGTCACGCTCGTGTCGTTCATCACGATCCTGTGGTCGCTCGCGGGCGCGCTGACGATCACGCTCGGCGCGACGCCTGTCGCGATTCCCGGGTACATGGTTTGGGCGGCCGCACTGTATGCGGTGGTCGGATCGCTGATCATCCAGAAGGTCGGCCACCCGCTCGTGTCGATCAACTACCAGCAACAGCGCGTCGAGGCCGACTTCCGCTTCGGCTTGATCCGCGTGCGCGAGAACGCCGAGCAGATCGCGTTCTACGACGGCGAGAAAACCGAGATCGGCACCGCGCAGACGCTGTTCATGCGCATTCGCGATAACTGGTGGCGCGTGATGAAGTACACGAAGCGCCTCACGTTCGTCACGGCCTTCTATAGTCAGATCGCGATCATCTTTCCGCTCGTCGTCGCGGCGCCGCGCTATTTCGCGGGCGCGTTCTCGTTCGGCGTGCTGATGCAGATTGCGTCCGCGTTCGGCACCGTCAGCGATTCGTTCTCGTGGTTCATCAACAGTTACTCGACCCTCGTCGAATGGCGCGCGACCGTCAACCGTCTGCGTGAATTCAAGCGTGTGATGGGCACGTCGCACCTGAAGGAAAGCCTGTCGCCCGCGACCGAGCACGGCGGCATCAACCTGCACTACGTCGATGCCGCGAAGCTGTCGACGTCGTCGCTGAAGCTCGCGCTGCCGAACGGCAACGCGCTCGCGAACATCGGCAACGTGACGATCGAGCCCGGCTCGCGCTGGCTCGTGGTCGGCAAGTCGGGTTCCGGCAAGAGCACGTTCATGCGCGCGCTCGCGGGCCTGTGGCCGTTCGGCGACGGGGCGATCGACGCGCCGGTCGGCGCGCGGATGATGTTCGTGCCGCAAACCAGCTACTTGCCGATCGGCACGCTGAAGGCCGCGCTCACCTATCCGGCCGCGCCCGACGCATTCACCGACGACGCGTGCCGCGACGCGCTGCGCGCGTGCCGCCTGGAAGACTACGTCGGCCGCCTCGACGAGACCGGCCACTGGACGCGCGTGCTGTCGCCGGGCGAACAGCAGCGTCTGGCCGGCGCGCGCGTGCTGCTGCACAAGCCCGACTTTCTGTTCCTCGACGAAGCGACGAGCGCGCTCGACGCCGACAACGAAGCGCGGCTCTATCACCTGCTCGCCGAACGGCTGCCGAAAGCCGCGATCGTCAGCATCGCGCATCGCGAATCGCTGGCCGCGTTCCACGTCGGCACGATCAACGTCGAACGCGTGAACGACAGCGACAAAGTCGCCGCGTAACCGAAACAAAAAGGCCGGCGCATACCGCGCCGGCCTTGTTCTCTTCCTCGTCCCGCCCGCCTTCCCGCTACGCCCGCCCGACGGGCACCGACACGATCGGCACATGCGACACGCCCTCGTGCGACAGCCGGCTTTCAAATAACGTCAGCGCGACGAAACGCAGCGCGACCGGCCGCCCGGTCGCACCGCCGTGCGCGGGCTGCCCGTCCGCGTCGCGCGGCAGCCGCGCGAGCGTGACGTGCGGCCTGAACGGCCGGCGGTCGGCCGGCACGCCCAGTTCGAGCAGCAGCGCGGACAAGTCGGCATTCAGCGCCGCACAGGCGGGATCGGGCGCGAGTTCCGCGACGATCAGCCTCGCGCGCGGCAGGCTCGGCCACCACGCAATCCGCTCGACCGGCTGCAACGGCAGCGCATGCGCGGCCGCGAGCGCCGGCAGGCGTGCGGCCAGCGCGTCGCAACGCGCGCGTTCGATCGCGCCGATGAACGCGAGCGTCACGTGCAGTTGCGCGGGCAGCGTGCGCCGCGCGCCTCGGGTGACCGGCAGCGCGTGCAGCGCGTCGCGCGATGCCGCATCGGGCATCAGCGCGACGAACGCACGGAGCCGGTCGCCGTTCATGACTCGCGCACCGCCACGCGCGCCTCGGCCACCGCATCGGCCGACACCGGACGCTGCGGCAGCGGGCCGTGCTCGCCCCACACGTCGGCCGGCAGCACGCGCGCGAGCTCGGGAATCGTGTTGCGCGTGAACACCGGATCGGCAATGCCCTCCGCGCGCTGGCGGCGATAGTCGCGCCACGCGGCATGCGCATACTTGCCGAGCGCGAGGATCGCGACCAGGTTGATGATCGCCATCAGCCCCATGCTCGTATCGGCCATCGCCCATACGAGCGGCAGTTGCCCGACGCTGCCGAACATCACCATGCCGAGCACCGCGATGCGGAACAGCGGCAGCACGCCGCGCCGCTTCGTGATGAAGTCGACGTTGCCTTCCGCGTAGGCGTAATTGCCGATCACCGACGAGTACGCGAAGAAGAAGATCGCAACAGCCATGTAGATGCCGCCCCAGTCGCCCACGTGGCTCGCGATCGCGCGCTGCGTGAGCGCCGCGCCCTCCATGCCGGTGCCGAGTTCGTACTGGCCCGACAGCAGGATCACGAACGCGGTCGCGCTGCAAATCACGATCGTGTCGACGAACACGCCGAGCATCTGGATCAGCCCCTGCACGACCGGATGCCGCACGCTCGCGGTCGCGGCCGCGTTCGGCGCGCTACCCATGCCGGCCTCGTTCGAGAACAATCCGCGCTTCACGCCCATCGCGACCGCCTGGCTGACCGCGTAGCCGGTCAGGCCGCCCGCCGCCTGCTCGAGCCCGAACGCGCTCTTTACGATCAGCGCGATCACGCCCGGCACCAGCGCGACGTGCGTCGCGACCGCGTAGACGGCCAGCGCGAGGTAGCCGATCGCCATCACCGGCACGATCACCTGCGCGACCGACGCGATGCGGCGAATCCCGCCGAAGATGAGCGGCGCGGTGAGCAGCACGAGGCCGAGGCCGACCGTCTCGCGGCTCCAGCCGAACGACGTATGGAACGCATCGGCGATCGCATTGGCCTGCACCGCGTTGAACACGAAGCCGAACGCGAGAATCAGCGACAGCGAGAACAGCACGCCGAAGCCGCGCGAGCGCAGGCCCGTCTGGATGTAGTACGCGGGGCCGCCGCGATAGCTGCCGTCCGGATGCGACACCTTGAAGATCTGCGCGAGCGTCGCCTCGACGAACGCCGACGACATCCCGACGAGCGCCGTCATCCACATCCAGAAGATCGCGCCCGGCCCGCCGACCGTCAGCGCGACCGCGACACCGGCGATGTTGCCGGTGCCCACGCGGCTCGCGAGGCCGGTCGCGAACGCCTGGAACGACGAGATGCTGCCCGGCTCGCCCTTGCTGCCGACCAGCTTGATGCTGAGGAGCAGCGCCTTCAGCTGGATCATCCGGAACCGCAACGTGAACCACGCGCCGGCGCCGAGCAGCAGCGCGATCAGCACGTAATTCCACAGCACGCCGTTGACGGCGTCGATCAGCCCATGCACGAATGCTTCCATTCAGAGTCCTTGTAAATGGGGTCAGTCAAATGCGGCGGCCGCGCGAACGCGGCCGGTCGGGCGACATGATATGACAATTTCCAATGATTATTACAAAACGAAAGGTTACCGGATCGCGGAACATCGATACCTGATGTGATCAGGTTAGGCGACGCTTCGGAAAGATGCGGAGCGCGCGGCGCGGCGACAGCGGACGACGGGTGCCTGCCTGCGGACGATTGATTACCGACGGAACGCCGCACCATAAAAAAACCGGGCGCCCTTTCGGACGCCCGGTTTTCCTCGAAACCCGCTCGCGCGCTTCAGCTTAGCGCGGCAGTTCCGAATGCCCCATCAGGTACGCATCGACCGAACGCGCGCACTGGCGGCCTTCGCGGATCGCCCAGACGACGAGCGACTGGCCGCGGCGCATGTCGCCTGCCGCGAACACCTTGTCGACCGACGTGTAGTACGAGCGATCGCCTTCGGTCGCCGCGCGCGCGTTGCCGCGTGCGTCCTTCGCGACGCCGAACGCCTCGAGCACGGTGGCTGCCGGCTGCGTGAAGCCCATCGCGAGCAGCACCAGGTCGGCCTTCATCTCGAACTCGGAGCCCGGCACTTCCTGCATCTTGCCGTCCTTCCACTCGACGCGCACCGCGATCAGCTTCTCGACCTTGCCGTTCTTGCCTTCGAGACGCTTCGTCGCGACCGCCCAGTCACGCTCGCAGCCTTCCTCGTGTGACGATGACGTGCGCAGCTTGATCGGCCAGTACGGCCATACGAGCGGCTTGTTTTCCTCTTCCGGCGGCTGCGGCAGCAGTTCGAACTGCGTGACCTGCTTCGCGCCGTGACGGTTCGACGTGCCGACGCAGTCCGAACCCGTATCGCCGCCGCCGATCACGATCACGTGCTTGCCCTTCGCGAGCAGCTGGTCGACGAGCTTGTCGCCCGCGTTCACGCGGTTCTGCTGCGGCAGGAAGTCCATCGCGAAATGCACGCCGGCGAGCTCGCGGCCCGGCACCGGCAAATCGCGCGGCGTTTCCGAACCGCCCGCGATCACGACCGCGTCGAATTCTTCCTTCAGCTTCTCCGGCGAAATGGTTTCCTTCGCCATGTTGCCGATCGAGTCCGGCAGCGCGTCCTTGCCGATGAACACGCTGGTGCGGAACGTCACGCCTTCCGCTTCCATCTGGCGCATGCGGCGATCGATCAGCCACTTCTCGAGCTTGAAGTCGGGGATCCCGTAACGCAGCAGGCCGCCGATGCGGTCGTTCTTCTCGAACACCGTCACGTCGTGGCCGGCGCGCGCGAGCTGCTGCGCGGCCGCGAGACCCGCGGGGCCGGAACCGACGACCGCGACCTTCTTGCCCGTCTTGTGCTCGGCCGGCAGCGGCTTCACCCAGCCTTCCGCCCAAGCCTTGTCGATGATCGCGTGCTCGATCGACTTGATGCCGACCGGATCCTCGTTGATCCCGAGCGTGCAGGCTGCCTCGCACGGTGCCGGGCAAATGCGACCCGTGAACTCGGGGAAGTTGTTGGTCGAATGCAGGACTTCGATCGCCTGCTGCCAGTCCTGGCGGTAAACGAGATCGTTGAAGTCCGGGATGATGTTGTTGACCGGGCAGCCGTTGTTGCAGAACGGGATGCCGCAGTCCATGCAGCGCGCGCCCTGGACCTTCGCGTCCGCGTCGGTCAGCGCCGCGACGAATTCCTTGTAGTGCTTCACGCGCGTGAGCGGTGCTTCGTACGCCTCGTGGCGGCGTTCGAACTCCAGAAAACCGGTTGCCTTGCCCATAAGGTGCTCTTCTGTTCGGTGTATCGGGTGGGGGAGCCGCGCGCGGCAATCATGCGCGCGCGGCATTCGCTATGTCGTTCGTCGCTCAGGCGGCCAGCACTTCCTTCGCCGCCTTCTTCGCACCGATCTCGCCCAGCGCGCGCTTGTATTCGTGCGGGAACACCTTCACGAACTGGCGGCGCGCCGCGTCCCAGTTTTCCAGCAGCGACTTCGCGCGCGGCGAACCCGTGAACTGGAAATGACGCTCGACGAGCCCCTTGAGCAACGCTTCGTCCGTCGTGCCCTCATGCCAGAGCGCGCGGTCGACCGTGCGCTCCTGCTCGGCCTGCTGCAGCACCGGCTCGAGCGCGACCATCGACTTGTTGCACTTCGCCGCGAACGTGCCTTCCGGATCGTAGATGTACGCGAGACCGCCCGACATGCCGGCCGCGAAGTTGCGCCCGGTTTCGCCGAGCACGACGACCGTGCCGCCCGTCATGTATTCGCAACCGTGGTCGCCCGTGCCTTCGACGACCGCCGTCGCGCCCGAGTTACGCACGCAGAAGCGCTCGCCCGCGACGCCGCGGAAGAACGATTCGCCTTCGATCGCGCCGTACATCACCGTGTTGCCGCAGATGATGTTTTCCTCGGACTTGCCGCGGAAGTCGTTGGTCGGACGGATGATGATCCGGCCGCCCGACAGGCCCTTGCCGACGTAGTCGTTGCCGTCGCCGACGAGGTCGAGCGTCACGCCCTTCGCGAGGAACGCGCCGAAGCTCTGGCCGGCCGTGCCCTTCAGCTGGATGTGCACCGCGTCGTCGGCCAGGCCGTCGTGGCCGTGCTTCTTCGCGATCACGCCCGACAGCATCGCGCCGACCGTGCGGTTCACGTTGCGCACCGGCTGGATGAACGACACGTGCTCGCCGTTCTCGATCGCGGCCTTCGCCTTCTCGATCAGCACGTGGTCGAGCGCACGCTCCAGGCCGTGATCCTGCACGTCGACGTGACGCGGCGCGACGTCCTCGCATTCTTCCGGCTGGTAGAACACGCGCGAGAAGTCGAGGCCCTTCGCCTTCCAGTGCTCGATGCCCTTGCGGGTGTCGAGCAGGTCGGCGCGGCCGATCAGGTCGTCGAACTTCGCGATGCCGAGCTGCGCCATGATCTCGCGCACTTCCTCGGCGACGAAGAAGAAGTAGTTCACCACGTGCTCGGGCTGGCCCTTGAACTTCGCACGCAGCACCGGATCCTGCGTCGCGACGCCGACCGGGCACGTGTTCAGGTGGCACTTGCGCATCATGATGCAGCCCTCGACGACGAGCGGCGCCGTCGCGAAGCCGAATTCGTCCGCGCCGAGCAGCGCGCCGATCACGACGTCGCGGCCCGTCTTCATCTGGCCGTCGGCCTGCACGCGGATGCGGCCGCGCAGGCGGTTCAGCACCAGCGTCTGCTGCGTTTCGGCGAGGCCGAGTTCCCACGGCGTGCCCGCATGCTTGACCGACGACAGCGGCGATGCGCCCGTGCCGCCGTCATGGCCGGCGATCACGACGTGATCGGCCTTCGCCTTCGCGACACCGGCCGCGACCGTGCCGACGCCGACTTCCGACACCAGCTTCACCGAGATGCTCGAGCTCGGGTTCACGTTCTTCAGGTCGTGGATCAGCTGCGCCAGATCCTCGATCGAGTAGATGTCGTGGTGCGGCGGCGGCGAGATCAGGCCGACGCCCGGCACCGAGTAGCGCAGCTTGCCGATGTATTCCGACACCTTGTGGCCCGGCAGCTGGCCGCCTTCGCCCGGCTTCGCGCCCTGCGCCATCTTGATCTGGATCTGGTCGGCCGATGCCAGGTACTCGGCGGTGACGCCGAAGCGGCCCGACGCGACCTGCTTGATCTTAGAGCGCAGCGAATCGCCGTCCTTCAGCGGAATGTCGCTCACGATCTCGTCGCCGATCACCGACTTCAGCGTCTCGCCCGACTTGATCGGAATGCCGCGCAGTTCGTTGCGGTAGCGCTTCTCGTCCTCGCCGCCTTCGCCGGTGTTCGACTTGCCGCCGATCCGGTTCATCGCGATCGCGAGCGTCGCGTGCGCTTCGGTGCTGATCGAACCGAGCGACATCGCGCCCGTCGCAAAGCGCTTGACGATGTCCTTCGCCGGCTCGACGTCGTCGATCGGGATCGCCTTGGTCGGCTCGACCTTGAACTCGAACAGGCCGCGGAACGTCATGTGACGCTTGGTCTGGTCGTTGATCAGGTGCGCGTATTCCTTGTACGTCTGGTACGAGTTGCTGCGCGTCGCGTGCTGGAGCTTCGCGATCGAGTCCGGCGTCCACATGTGGTCTTCGCCGCGCACGCGGTACGCGTACTCGCCGCCCGCGTCGAGCATGTCGCGCAGGACCGGGTTGTCGCCGAACGCATCGCGGTGCAGGCGGATCGCTTCTTCCGCGACTTCGAACAGGCCGATGCCGCCGACCTTCGATGCCGTGCCCTTGAAATACTTCTCGACGAGGTCGCTCGACAGGCCGAGCGCTTCGAAGATCTGCGCGCCCGTGTACGACATGTACGTCGAGATGCCCATCTTCGACATCACCTTCTGCAGGCCCTTGCCGACCGCCTTCGTGAAGTTGTAGACGGCCTTCTCCGGCGACAGGTCGCCCGGCAGGCCTTCCGCCATCTTCGCGAGCGTTTCCATCGCGAGGTACGGGTGCACGGCTTCCGCGCCATAGCCCGCGAGCAGCGCAAAGTGGTGCGTCTCACGTGCCGAGCCCGTCTCGACGACGAGGCCCGTGCTCGTGCGCAGCCCTTGCTGGACGAGGTGCGTGTGGATCGCCGACGTGGCGAGCAGCGCCGGAATCGCGACGTGCTCGGCGTCCGTCTTGCGGTCCGACACGATCAGCATGTTGTAGCCCGACTTGACCGCGTCGACGGCTTCCGCGCACAGCGACGCGAGGCGTGCCTCGATGCCTTCCTTGCCCCACGCGACCGGATAGCAGATGTTCAGTTCGTATGCGCTGAACTTGCCGCCCGTGTACTGGTCGATCGCGCGGATCTTCGCGATGTCCTTGAAGTCGAGCACCGGCTGCGACACTTCGAGACGCATCGGCGGGTTGATGTTGTTCGTGTCGAGCAGGTTCGGCTTCGGGCCGATGAACGACACGAGCGACATGACCATGTTCTCGCGGATCGGGTCGATCGGCGGGTTCGTGACCTGCGCGAACAGCTGCTTGAAGTAGTGATAGAGCGTCTTGTTCTTGTTCGACATCACCGCGAGCGGCGAGTCGTTGCCCATCGAGCCGACGGCCTCCTCGCCCTGCTGCGCCATCGGCGCCATCAGGAACTTGAGGTCTTCCTGCGTGTAGCCGAACGCCTGCTGGCGATCGAGCAGCGCCGCGCCCTGCGTGCGGCCGGCCGCGACGTCCTCGGCCTTCGGCTCGATCTCGTCGAGCTTGATGCGCACGGCGTCGATCCAGCTCTTGTACGGCTTCGCGTTCGCGAGGTTGTCCTTGAGTTCCTTGTCGTCGATGATGCGGCCGTGTTCCATGTCGATCAGGAACATCTTGCCCGGCTGCAGGCGCCACTTCTTGACGATCTTCGATTCGGGGATCGGCAGCGTGCCGGCTTCCGACGCCATGATGACGAGGTCGTCGTCGGTCACGATGTAGCGCGCCGGGCGCAGGCCGTTGCGGTCGAGCGTCGCGCCGATCTGGCGGCCGTCCGTGAACGCGATCGCGGCAGGGCCGTCCCACGGCTCCATCATCGCGGCGTGGTATTCGTAGAACGCGCGGCGGTTCTCGTCCATCAGCGTGTGCTGTTCCCAGGCTTCCGGGATCATCATCATCACCGCGTGCACGAGCGGGTAGCCGGCCATCACCAGCAGTTCGAGACAGTTGTCGAACGACGCGGTGTCCGACTGGCCCGGGTAGATCAGCGGCCACAGCTTCGGAAGATCGTCGGCGAGCACGTGCGACGCGATCGCGCCGGTACGCGCGTTCAGCCAGTTCACGTTGCCCTTCACGGTGTTGATCTCGCCGTTGTGCGCGATCATCCGGTACGGGTGAGCCAGTTCCCATGCCGGGAACGTGTTGGTCGAGAAGCGCTGGTGCACGAGCGCGAGCGCCGACACGACGCGCTCGTCCTGCAGGTCGCGGTAGTACACGCCGACCTGGCCCGCCAGCAGCAGCCCCTTGTAGACGATCGTGCGCGCCGACATCGACGGCACGAAGTATTCCTTGCCGTGCTTGAGCTTCAGCGCCTGGATGCGGTGGCTCGCGGTCTTGCGGATCACGTACAGCTTCCGCTCAAGCGCGTCCGTCACCATGATGTCCTTGCCGCGGCCGATGAAGATCTGACGGATCAGCGGCTCGCTCGCCTTGACGGTCGGCGAGATCGGCATCGCATGGTCGACCGGCACGTCGCGCCAGCCGAGCACGACCTGACCCTCTGCCCGCACCGTCCGCTCGAGCTCCTGCTCGCACGCGAGACGCGACGCGTTTTCCTTCGGCAGGAAGATCATCCCGACCCCATATTCGCCGGCCGGCGGCAGCGTCACGCCCTGCTTCGACATTTCCTCGCGATAGAACGCGTCCGGAATCTGGATCAGGATGCCGGCGCCGTCGCCCATCAGCGGATCGGCACCGACCGCGCCGCGGTGATCGAGGTTCTCCAGGATCTTCAGACCCTGCTGAATGATCTCGTGGCTCTTCTTGCCCTTGATGTGAGCGACGAAGCCGACGCCGCAGGCGTCGTGTTCGTTTTGCGGGTCGTACAGACCTTGTGCGGCGGGCACCGCGGCGAGCGGCTGCTGGTGGTCGTTCATGGGGACACCGTCGTAAAGGGGCCGCGAGGGCCGTTGAACCATTTTTTTGTTGCCGTCGATCCCGCTCCCGACGGGAGACGGCACGGCCGACAGTGGTTGGGCGAGCTTCACCCGGGCCACCGGAATTCGGAATATACGCGACGAATCAAAGGAATAGCAACAAAAACCGCATGATCGAACCCCAATTAAACGCATGCTCTGATCTGGTGCTGTTTTATTGGGGACGTATCGTTTTGGTGCAAAAAGAAGCGGCGCCCGCAGCGCCGCCTCGTGATCCGCCTTTCCCGCGTTATTGCTGGATCGGCGGGGTGTTTTCACGCACCTTTCTGGGGCGTCCGCGCGGCAGCGGCGACACGCGGCGGTTCGCGGTGCGCGCCGCCCACTCGCGGTAGTTCTCGCCGCCGAGCACCCAGCCCTTCAGCGTCGCTTGCTGGAGCTGGTCGGCCTGCCGCTCGTCGAGCGGCTGCTCGCAGAGCTCCTTGTACGCACGCTGACGATCGAATGGCGTGTTGCCGAGTGCCCAGTAGAGCGGATGGTCGGTGATCAGGCTGTCGACGGTGAGCCCGACGTGGTGCCGATAGCTCGACCAGCGATAAGCGTCGGCCGTCGCGACCAGCTGCGAGCGCACTGGGCTCATCTCGACCACGCGGCTCGCGAGCAGGAAATAGCGCTCGCCTTCGATCACGGTCGCGCGATAGCGGCCTTCCCACAAAGTGCCGCGACGCGAATAACGTCGGTTGAAATGCGCGACGTAGCGGCGACCGACCGCCTGCATCGCCTTCGGCAGGCTTGCCTCGTCGCTCGGCGTCACGAGGAGCTGCACCTGACGCGGAAGCAGCACGTAGGCATGCACCGAAAGGTGATGATCGCGTGCCGCGGCCTTCAGACAATCGATGAAGAGTTCGTAGTCCTGGTCGTCGACGAACGCGGGTTGCTGATCCAGGCCGCGCAGTATCACGTGCTGCGGCTGGTCGGGAACGTAGAGTCGTGCTAACCGTGCCATGCTGAATGTCCGTTTGAACGCGTTAGGAAATACCCGAAGGTCCGAAATTGCGCACCTGCGTAGAATGCCAATCCCGGCGGGGCGCGGAAGCGTACGGTCGTACTAATCCTAGGGTGAAAACTCTAACTTACGAGCTTGTTTGGTTTTAAACGCAGTCGTCATAATGAGCACGCCTTAGATCGGAGGAGACACAATGAAACGAAAACTGGCCATTACGGGGGCTGCAGCGCTCGCATTCACGTTTGCGAGCGGTGCAGCACAAGCACAATCCGCAGGTGATTTCTACGTCAGCACCGGCTGGTTCCACCTGTCGCCGCAGGACAGCAGCGATCCGCTGTTCCTGTACCGCGTCGGCGGCACGCCCATCAACCAATCGATTCCCAACACCGGCGCCGGCATCAACGACGCCGATACGCTTGGGCTCGCCGCTGGCTACTTCGTCACCGACCACATCTCCACCGAGCTCGTCATGGGGATACCGCCGAAGTTCGACATTACCGGCAAGGGTCAGTTCGAAAAGTTCGGCGTACTCGGCCGTGCGTACCAGTGGAGCCCCGCCGTCTTGCTTCGCTATCACTTCAACGACGCCAACGCGAAGTTCCGTCCGTATGTCGGCGTCGGCGCGACGTATGTCTGGTTCACCGGCGCAAAGATCACGAACAGCAGCTTCGAGAACGGCGTGCTCGGCGGCCCGACCAGCGCCACGACCAGCAACCAGTGGGCGCCCGTGCTCAACGCCGGCTTCACGTACAACTTCACGAAGCACTGGTTCGGGGGCCTGTCGATCTCGTACATCCCGGTCAGCGTGACCGCGACCTTCACGACCGCCCGCCGGACGCCGGTCGGCACCCTGACCGAAACGTCGAAAGCGAAGATCTCGCTCAACCCGATCGTCACGTACCTGAACGTCGGCTACCGCTTCTAAGCGTAGTCGAATATTTGGGGAATGGTTAATCCTGCTGCAATTTGTAGCGGATTTTTCGTGACGTAACGTCTCCTCGACGCAAAACGCCCCGGCGGAAATCCCGCCGGGGCGTCGTTTTTTTGTCTCAGGGTTTTCCCGCATCCACCATCGCGCGGGACCGGTCGCTACGCGATGTCGTCCAGTGCATCGGGGCCGATCAGGTCGATCCGGTCCGTGCAGACCGCATCGACGCCCCAGCGCACGAGTTCGCGCGCCCGGGCGAGGTCGTTGACCGTGTAGACCAGGATGCGCAGCCCAGCCGCCTTGATCGCGCGCACGAGCGGTTCGTCGAGCGTCTTGTGGCTCGCATGCAACGATACGCAGCCGAGCGCGCCGACGACCTGCGCGTGCCAGTCGTCCGGCACCGCTTCGTACAGCATCCCGCGCGGCAGCGCCGGTGCGCTTTCGCGCGCCTGTTGCAGCGCGTCGAACGAGAACGACGACAGCAGCGGCGGCACGGCGGCGCCGTGCCAGTACGCGGCCGCATCGGCCGCCACCCGCCGCCCCGTGTCGCGCTCGCGGCCCGGGCACGGCTTGATCTCGACGTTCGCCGCCAGCCCGTGCGCGATGCAGCGCGCCGCCGCCGCCTCGAGCGTCGGCATCCGCTCGCCCGCGAAACGCGCGTCGAACCAGGCGCCGGCGTCGAGCGCGGCCAGCGCCGCGTAGCGCATGCCCGCTGCCGGCCCGCTGCCGTTCGACGTGCGGTCGACCGTGTCGTCGTGCAGCAGGAAGCTCACGTCGTCGGCGGACAGCTTCGCGTCGAACTCGACCATCCGGTGACCGCGCCGCGCGCCTTCGTCGAACGCGGCAAGCGTGTTCTCCGGCGCGAGCGTGCCGCCGCCGCGATGGGCGACGACGCGCGGATAAGGCCAGTCGGTACGGAAAGTCATCGTGCGCCTCTCAGCGGGTGCGTCAGGGTCAGCCGGCACGCTTGCCGGTCTCGGGATCGAAGAAGTGCAGCCGATGCGCGGGCAGCGCGGCGGCCAGCGCCGTGCCGCGCGCGGGACGATCCGCGTGCGGCAGGCGCACCGCGACGTCGTGGTTGCCCCAGCGGCCGTGCGCGAGGTTGTCCGCGCCGAGCAGCTCGCACGAGTCGACCGGCAGCGTCGCCTGCGCGACACCCGGCTGCGGCGTCATGTGCTCCGGCCGCACGCCTAGCACCCAGTCGCGCCCCGGGGCGATCGCGGTGCCGATGCCGGGCGAGCCGGCAACCGGCAGCGCCGGGCCGCCGCCCGCGACCGTGAACGTCGCGCCATCCTCGGACAGCCGGCCGTGCATCAGGTTCATCGCCGGCGAGCCGATGAAGCCCGCGACGAACACCGTCGCCGGCTTCTCGTACACGTCGACCGGCGCGCCGATCTGCTCCGCATAGCCGCGGTTCATCACGATCACGCGCTGTGCAAGCGTCATCGCCTCGATCTGGTCGTGCGTCACGTACACGCTCGTCGTCGCGAGCCGCGCATGGAGCCGCTGGATCTCCAGCCGCATCTGCACGCGCAGCTTCGCGTCGAGGTTCGACAGCGGCTCGTCGAACAGGAACACGGACGGCTCGCGCACGATCGCGCGCCCCATCGCGACGCGCTGCCGCTGGCCGCCCGACAGCTCGCGCGGCCGCCGCGCGAGCAGCGGCTCGAGTTCGAGGATCTTCGCGGCCGCGGCCACCCGCGCGTCGATCGTCGCGCGCTCGATGCCGCGGATCTTCAACCCGTAGCCCATGTTCTGCGCGACCGTCATGTGCGGATACAGCGCGTAATTCTGGAACACCATCGCGATGTCGCGATCCTTCGGCTCCAGCGCGTTGACCACGCGCTCGCCGATCGCGATCTCGCCGTCCGTCACCGTCTCGAGCCCCGCGATCATCCGCAGCAGCGTCGACTTGCCGCAGCCCGACGGGCCGACCAGCACGATGAATTCGCCGTCGGCGATCTCCACGTCGATGCCATGCAGCACATGCTGCTTGCCGTCGTAGGATTTCCTGACGCCCTTCAAGCTCAGCGCAGCCATACCTGGTCCTTCTCCCGGTTACCGTCCGTGGTTCATTTCTCGGAATCGACGAGGCCGCGCACGAACCAGCGCTGCATCGCCAGCACGACGACGAGCGGCGGAATCATCGCCAGCAGCGTCGCCGCCATTACGTATTGCCACTCGGTCGCGGCGTCGCCGCTCGCGATCATCGTCTTGATGCCCACCACCGCCGTCGACAGCGACGCCTCCGTCGTGATCAGGATCGGCCACAGATACTGGTTCCAGCCGTAGATGAACGTGATCACGAACAGCGCCGCGATGCTCGTCTTCGACAGCGGCAGCACCACGTCCCAGAAAAAGCGCAGCGGCCCCGCGCCGTCGATGCGCGCGGCGTCCATCAGCTCGTCGGGCAGCGTCATGAAGAACTGGCGGAACAGGAACGTCGCGGTCGCCGACGCGATCAGTGGCAGCGAAAGCCCCGCGTACGTGTTCGTCAGGTGCAGCGTCGACACGACCTGCACGGTCGGGAAGATCCGCACCTCGACCGGCAGCATCAGCGTGATGAAGATCAGCCAGAACGCGGTGTTGCGGAACGGAAAGCGGAAATAGACGATCGCGTACGCGGACAGGATCGACACCGCGATCTTGCCGACCGCGATCCCGAGCGCCATCACGAGGCTGTTGACGAGCAGCCGGCCGAACGGCGCCGTCGTGCCGCCGCTGCCGTGCCCCCAGATGTAAGCGATGTTCTCCAGCAGGTGCGTGCTCGGCACCAGCGACAGCGGGATCGTGAACACTTCCTGCGCGTTCATCGTCGCCGCGCAGAACGCGACGTACACCGGAAACACGATCAGCACAACGCCCGCGATCAACACCGCGTGGCAGAACAGGTCGAAGCCCTTGCGATTTTCGATCATGCGTATTGCACCCTGCGTTCGACGAAGCGGAACTGGATCACCGTCAGGCCGACGACGATGATCATCAGCACGACCGACTGCGCGCCCGAACTGCCGATGTCGAGGCCCTGGAAACCCTCCGTGAAGATCTTGTAGATCAGCGTTTTCGTGCTTTGCGCGGGGCCGCCGGCGGTGGCCGCGTCAATCACCGGGAACGTGTCGAAGAACGCGTAGACGAGGTTCACGACCAGCAGGAAGAAGCTCGTCGGCGACAGCAGCGGCAGCACGATGTTGAAGAAGCGCCGCACCGGCCCGGCACCGTCGATCGCCGCCGCCTCGATCAGCGAGCGCGGGATCGCCTGCAGCCCCGCGTAGAAGAACAGGAAGTTGTAGCTCACCTGCTTCCACACCGACGCGAGCACGACGAGGAACATCGCCTGGCCGCCGTTCAGCGCGTGATTCCACACGATGCCGCCCTTCGCGAGCGCATAGGTGACGAGCCCGATGCTCGGGTTGAACAGGAACGCCCACAGCACGGCCGCGATCGTCGGCGCGACCGCGTACGGCCAGATCAGCAGCGTGCGGTACACGCGCGCGCCGCGGATCACGCGGTCGGCGCACGCGGCGAGCAACAGCGACACGACGAGCCCGCTCACAGTGACGAGCGAGCTGAACACCAGCGTCGTGCGGAACGAGTCGAGGTACAGCGGATCGGCGAACAAGTGCGTGAAGTTCGCGAAGCCGACGAATTCACTCGACGTGCCGAATGCATCCTGCATCTGCGTCGACTGCCACAGCGCGACGCCGGCCGGCCACAGGAAGAATACGGCGGTGATCGCGAGCTGCGGCGCGATGAGCAGGTACGGCAGCAGGCTCGCGCCGAAACGGGAACGGGATTGCATCGCGGGCATCCGGTCAGGCGAAACGGGAAAGGAACCGCGCCGCCGGCCGCCCGCTCGCATATGCGACGCGGCGGCCGGCGGAACGAACGCGACGCGGGATCAGCCGCCCGACTTCTCGAAGCGGCGCAGCAGCTCGTCGCCGCGCGAGGCCGCCGAATCGAGCGCGTCCTTCGGCGACTTCTTCTGCGCCCAGACCTGCTCCAGTTCCTCGTCGACGACCGTGCGGATCTGCGGCATGTTGCCGAGACGCAGCCCCTTCGTGTAAGGCAGCGGCGGCTTGTTCATCATCTGCTTGATCGCGGTTTCCGCGCTCGGGTTCTTCGCATAGAAGCCCTGCTGGCGCGTGAGGTCGTACGCGGCCGTCGTGACCGGCAGGTAGCCCGTTTCCTGGTGCCACTTCGCGGCGATCGGCGGCGAGGCCAGGAACGCGAGGAATTTCGCGACGCCCTTGTAGGTCGCCGGATCCTTGCCGCCCAGCACCCACAGGCTCGCGCCGCCGATGATCGCGTTCTGCGGCGCGCCCTTCACGTTCGCGTCGTACGGCATCATGCCGGTGCCGTAGCTGAACTTCGCGAACTTCTGCACGTTCGCGAGCGCGCCCGACGACGTCGTCAGGATCCCGCAGTCGCCGCTGTAGAACTTCGCGGACGCTTCGTCCTTGCGGCCCGCATACGTGAACGTGCCGTCCTTCTGCATCTGCTGCAGGAACGCGATGTGTGCGATCTGCTGCGGCTTGTTGAATTCGAGCGCCGCATCGGTGCCGTCGAAGCCGTTGTTGCGGCTCGCGAACGGCAGCGCATGCCACGCGCTGTAGTTCTCGAGCTGAATCCAGCCTTGCCAGCCGGTCGTGAAGCCGCACGTCATCCCGGACTTGCGCAGCTTCTCCGCGGCGGCCTGCACGTCGGCCCACGTCTTCGGCGGCTGGTTCGGATCGAGCCCGGCCTTCTTGAACGCATCCTTGTTGTAGTACAGCACCGGCGTCGAGCTGTTGAACGGCATCGACACGAGATGGCCCGTCTTCGCATCGCTGTAGTAGCTCGCGATGGTCGGCACGAACGCCTTTTCGTCGAGCGGCACGCCGGCCTGCTTGAACACGTCGTACACCGGCACGACAGCCTTCTTCGCCTGCATCATCGTCGCGGTGCCGACTTCGTAGACCTGGAGGATCGCCGGCGCGTTGCCGCTGCGATAGGCGGCGATGCCCGCCGCGAGTGCCTGGTCGTAAGTGCCCTTGAAGACCGGCACGATCTTGTAGTCGCTCTGCGATGCGTTGAACTGCGTGGCGAGTTCATTCACGCGCTCGCCCAGCGCCGACTCCATCGCATGCCAGAACTGAATCTCCGTCACGGCGAACGCCGCATGCTGCACACCGAACATCAACGCGCCGCCCAGCGCGATCGAGCGAATCATGGTCCCCGCGGGCTTCTTCTTCATCGACCTCTCTCCTATGAAAACGTTACCAACAGCGTGTGCAACATTCCCGTCGCCATTGAACCGGCGAAGTCTAGTGATCGTTTGTGACAGTCAGTTGTCGTTGATGACGAACAGGCGCTGATATTCCTTCAGTGCGAAGCGGTCGGTCATGCCGGCGATGTAGTGCGCGACGAGGCGCGGCTGGTGCGCGTCGTCGTCCGACTGGTAAGGCGGCGGCAGCAGGCGCGGATCGTCGATGAACGCGTCGAACAGCCCGGTGACGACGCGCTGCGCCTTGTTCGCCATGCGCATCACCTTGTAGTGGCGATACAGGTTCTTGAACAGGAAACGCTTGAGGGCGGCCGCCTGCGCGGCGATCGCCTCGCTGTGCGCGACGAGCTGCGGCGCGGCGCGCACGTCGTCGAGCGACGCGGGCGCGACGCGCGCGAGATTGCGCGTGGTCTCGTCGATCAGGTCGACGATCAGCGTGTTGATGATGCGGCGCACCGTCTCGTGGACGAGGCGGCGGCCTTCCAGATGCGGGAATTCGGCGAGCGCGGCGTCGTAGTGGCGTTGCCACAGCTCGACTTCGGCGAGCTGCTCGATCGTGATCAGGCCGGAGCGCAGGCCGTCGTCGACGTCGTGGTTGTTGTACGCGATTTCGTCCGCGATGTTCGCGAGCTGCGCTTCCAGCGACGGCTGGCGGCCTTGCAGAAAGCGCTCGCCGAGCGCACCGAGCTTGCGCGCGTTCTCGCGCGAGCAGTGCTTGAGGATGCCTTCGCGCGTCTCGAAGCACAGGTTCAGGCCGTTGAACGCGCCGTAATGCTCCTCGAGTTCATCGACCACGGCCAGGCTCTGCAGGTTGTGCTCGAAGCCGCCGTGCTCGCGCATGCACGCGTTCAGCGCATCCTGCCCGGCATGGCCGAACGGCGTATGGCCGAGATCGTGCGCGAGCGAGATCGCTTCGACGAGATCCTCGTTGAGCCGCAGGTTGCGCGCGACCGAACGCGCGATCTGCGCGACTTCGAGGCTGTGCGTGAGGCGGGTACGGAACAGGTCACCTTCGTGATTGACGAAGACCTGCGTCTTGTATTCGAGCCGGCGGAACGCGGTGGAATGAACGATGCGGTCGCGGTCGCGCTGGAATTCGGTGCGCGCCGCCGGCGGGGTTTCGTGATGGCGACGGCCGCGCGACTGCGACGCGTGGGCGGCATACGGAGCGAGATGGGCTTCCAGCGCCGCCAGCGTCGGCGGCTCGGCCGGCGCCGCGACGGATGCGCGGCCGGCTTTGGACGGTTTGCTGCTGGATGTCTCGCTCACGTCTCCTCCATGTCAGGGGCGCCGGGGCATCCGGGGCGCCGTTATCGGGTTGTCTGCGCCAGCGTGGCGAACACGGCTTCGTCGGGTGCCTGGGTGATCAGCGTATCGCCGAATCGCTTCAGCAGGATGAACTTGATCGCACCGGCTTCGGCCTTCTTGTCGACGCGCATCAGATCCATGTAGCGCGCATCGCCGAGCGCCGGCCCGCGGACCGGCAGGTGCGCGGCGGCGATCACCGCATCGAGCCGCTGCCGCGACGCTTCGTCGAGGAGGCCGAGCCGCACCGACAGGTCGCCCGCCATCACCATCCCGCAGCCGACCGCTTCACCGTGCAGCCACTCGCCGTAGCCTAGCCCGGCCTCGATCGCATGGCCGAACGTATGGCCGAAATTCAGGATCGCGCGCAGCCCGCCTTCGCGTTCGTCGGCCGCGACCACGCTCGCCTTGATCTCGCACGAGCGCTTCACCGCATGCGCGAGCGCGGCGGGCTCGCGGCGGTTCAGCGCATCGACGTTCGCCTCGATCCAGTCGAAGAATGCCGCATCGGCGATCGCGCCCGTCTTGATGACCTCGGCCACACCGGCCGCCAGCTCGCGATCGGGCAGCGTGGTCAGCGCGCCGATATCGGCGATCACGGCCTGCGGCTGGTAGAACGCGCCGATCATGTTCTTGCCGAGCGGGTGGTTGATGCCCGTCTTGCCGCCGACCGACGAATCGACCTGCGACAGCAGCGTCGTCGGCACCTGGATGAACGGCACGCCGCGCATATAGCACGCGGCGGCGAAGCCGGTCATGTCACCGATCACGCCGCCGCCGAGTGCGACGAGCGTCGTCTTGCGGTCGGCGCGCTCGGTCAGCAGGCCGTCGAAGATCAGGTTCAGGGTTTCCCAGTTCTTGTAGGCCTCGCCGTCCGGCAGCACGACCGTCGAGACGCGCTTGCCGAGCGGCGCGAGCGCCGCGCGCAGCGCATCGCCGTAGAGCGGATCGACCGTCGTGTTCGTGACGATCGTGACCGACGAACCGGTGATGTGAGGAGCGAACAGCTCGGTGCGGCCGATCAGGCCGGCACCAATGTGAATCGGGTAGGCGCGGTCGCCCAGATCGACGTTGACGGTAATCATGCTTGTAGCGGCTTGGCGACGACGCCTGCCAGTTCGAGTTGCATCAGCACCATGTTGACGAGGCCGTTGACCGACGGACGGCCGGTCTCGATGATGAAGTCCGCGCATTCGCGGTACAGCGGGTCGCGGACTTCGTAGAGCGCTTCGAGACGCGCCTTCGGATCGTCGGTCTGCAACAGCGGGCGGTTCTTGTCCTTGCGCGTGCGCAGCCACAGATCGTGCGGATTGGCGCGCAGATAGATGACGATGCCGTTGCCTTTCAGGCAATCGCGATTTTCGGGGCGCAGCACCGCGCCGCCGCCCGTCGCGAGCACGATGTTCTCGCGCTGCGTCAGATCGGCGATCACCTGCGATTCGCGATCGCGAAACCCGGCCTCGCCCTCCATCTCGAAGATCACCGGAATGCGCGCACCCGTGCGGGCCTCGATTTCGTGGTCGGAGTCGAAGAACGTCCTGTCGAGCCGGCGCGCGACCGCACGGCCCACGGTGGTCTTACCCGCTCCCATAAGGCCGACGAAAAATACGTTTGCGTGTGGGTCCCGCGCTTGCAACGGCTTCCTCTGCTTGAATCTTGCTGGTGTGTGGCGCAGCTTACTGGCAAAGCGGCTGCCTTGTCGAGCCTGCGCCACCGGCTTCCGGCCCCGTTTTTCCCGCATCCGCGTCGCCCGCGCCGGCCGTTTCGCAACGCGCGCCGACGACCGTCGGCGTGATGAAGACGACCAGTTCGTTGCGCTGGTCGCGCCGCGCGCGGTGCCGGAAAAGCGCGCCCAGAACCGGTATTTTGCCCAAGAGCGGCACCCGCGTCACATCGTCCCGGTTCAACTGCTCGTAAATCCCGCCGATGGCGACCGTTCCGCCGTCCTCGACCTCGACGCGCGTCTGGACGTGCTTCGTATGAATCGCCGGGCCGGCCGCCGTCGGCTCGCCGATGCTGTCCTTCGTCACGTCCAGATCGAGCACGACGCGCCCGTCGGGCGTGATCTGCGGCTCGACCTCGAGCTTCAACGTCGCGCGGCGGAACTGCACGCCGCTCACGCCGTTGCCGACTTTCGCCTGATACGGCAGCTCCGAGCCCTGCTCGACGATCGCCTTCACGCGGT
Organism: Burkholderia sp. BCC1640; assembly: GCF_902833125.1. Lineage (NCBI taxonomy): Bacteria > Pseudomonadati > Pseudomonadota > Betaproteobacteria > Burkholderiales > Burkholderiaceae > Burkholderia > Burkholderia sp. BCC1640. Next base: position 184,698 of record NZ_CADFEF010000007.1, read on the forward strand.
CGGCCGTCACCACGCGCGGGCTCGAAACGATCTGGCCCCGGCCCTGCGCCTCGAGCGCGCTCAACTCGACGTCGAGCACGCGGCTGAGCGGCGCGGCGAACAACGTGAAGCCGGCCGTCGCCGCCTCGAAGCCGCCGAGCGGTCGCGCGGCCAGGTCGAGCGCGTTGCGTGTGTCCGTCACGGTCGCCGCCCCATCTGCAGCGGGAGCCCGCCCCTGGGCGCGCAGCGCGACGCGTGCGCCAAGGTTGCGCGAGAACCCCTGCTCGCCCTCGACGATGCGCGCCTCGATCCGGACCTGCCGCGACGGCCGGTCGATCGCGTCGATCAGGCCCGCGATCTGCTCGATGCGCGGCGCCAGATCGGTGACGAACAACAAGTTCATGCGCGGATCGGCCGCCGCGGCGCCGCGCTTCGACAGCAGGCGCTGGCCGGTCGCCCCGGCCAGCAACCGCTGCACGTCCTGCGCACGCGGGTAATGCAGCACGAAGGTTCGGCTCGCGAGCGGCTCCAGCTCGGCCGCGCGTGCGTGCGTTTCGAAGCGCTCGCGCTCCCGCGCGGCGACTTCGGCCGCCGGCGTGACCCAGATCACGTTGCCGCGCCGGGACATCGCCAGCCCGTGCGTGTCGAGCAACGTATCGAACGCATCGCGCCAGCGGACATTGTTCAGACGTAATGTCACGGTGCCGCGCACCTGCTCGCCGACGACGATGTTCAGCCCGGTGAATCGCGCGAGCGCGTCGAATGCGGCCGCGAGGCCGGCGCCCTGTAGATTCAGCGAGATTCGCCGTGCGTCGTCCGCATCGCCGGGGTGCCGCGCCGCGGCGTCGCTCATGCGCGTCGGCGGAGGCAATGGAACCGGCGGCCCTTCCAGCTGGGGTAGCGGCTGCGGAGTGTTCGCCTGAAGCGCTGCGCGCGCCGCCTGGTCGAACGGCAGTGGACCATCGTGCGCGGGCGCGCCACCGCTCACGCCGTCCAGGCCGTCGGGCACGCCCTGCGGCAGCGGCGTGTCCTCGGCATACGCCCGTATCGCCCCGATCGGCCAGCCGGCCGGCGGCAAAGGCGGTAGCGCCGCGTCCACGGCGGCCACGCTCGACCCGGCCCAGAATGCGATCACCCACCATCCATACTTCGTCATGAGTGGCCTCCGTCGTCCACGGCGAGCCGGCGTGCGCCATCGGCCGTCGCGACCGTCACGGCACCGGTTTCGACGCTCACCACACGCGATACCCCGAACGCCTCACCCGGCGCAACGGTCGCGAATGCGCCATCGCCGGCGTCGAACAGCGCAAGCCCGGTGCGTGCGTCGCGAATGGTGCCGGCCAGGCGCGGCGTCATATCGTCAGCCACCGTCGGCGAACCGGCTCCGCCGAATGGATCGTCGCTCCGCGCGCCGGCAAGCACCGCCTCCGCGCCATCCGGAACCCGGCCCCCCGACAGCGCCGGAAACACGTCGATCGTCATGTCCACCCGCGACGCGGGCGGTTTCCTCTCGATATGCAGCCCGGACGGCACCACCAGCACCGGGAAACTCGCCAGCCCGCCCATCAGGCGCAGCAGCGCCGGAAAACCGCCTTCCGCGACGATCCGCACCGTGCGCCGGCCATCCGGCGCCGCATCGTCAGTGCGCCGCGGTTCGATCGACACAACCCGCAGTCCGCTTCCTCGAACCACGTCAGCCAGCTCCAGCATCAGCGCGGGCCACCCCGGCGCAGGCGGTGAGCTGGCGTCGTGCCCGGCAGCCGGGCCCATATCGCGCCGCGGCGCGGCGGCCGCGAGCAGCCGTTGTGCGTCGGCGGCCCGTATTTGCGCCGTTGCCAGCAATGCATGACTGCGTGCGAGTCCGCTTCCATCGACGGCATTCATCAGATAAACGCCCACGCCCATCACGAACGCGAATGCGAGCGCGCAACCAACGGTGTGCATGGCGGCCGGCGACATCCGCGTCACGCGGCCAAGCCACTCGACGCCGTCAGGCATGGACTGATGCACGATCGCCGTCATGAGCCGCCTCCCGTTGCCGTCTGTCGCGGCGGCGCGTCGTGCCAGCGCACCTGCACGGAAAAACGAAACGGCACGACCGAACCCGCGACCGGCGTGGCCGAAGCCGGTGTCAGCGCACCGATGTCGAAGCGCCAGTCGCGCTGCTCGGCCGCGATGCGTGCGAGCCACCGCGCGGCCGTCCGGTAACTCGTCGCGCGCGCGTCGAGCTCGGCACCGGACGATGTCGTACGCAATGCGTCGAACTGAACCGTGTCGTCGCGCACCTGCGCCAGCGTAGCCAGCAGTCCGGCAACGCGCCGATACGGCGCGGCAAGCACGGCCGCTCGCGCATCGCGTTGCGCGAGATCGGCTGCCGCGCCGGCGGTGCGCCGTGCGGCATCGACCTGCGGCTGCAATTGCCGCAGCCGCGCCTCCACTCGCGTGCGCTCGGCATCCACGCGCCATCGCCACGCTGTCGCCACCCCTGCCCAGAGACCGGCCCCGAGTGCGCCGAGCACGATCGCCGCCCCGCATTGCGCGGCACGGCGGCGCCGCAGCGCCTGCGCCAGCCGCTCACGGTATGGCAGCAAATTGAAGCCCCCGAGCGCGGCATGGCCGGCGGCAGCCCGCCCGAACCCCATATCGACGATCATTCCCACACCCCGCGCAGCGCCAGCCCGACCGCGAGGGCAAACGTCGGACCGCCCGGCGCGCCGGCGGGTACGCCCGGCAGACCGTCCCATCCGGTGCAGTCGAACGGCACCACGGCCGCCCCGAGCGCATCGCCGATATCGGCGGCCGACGTGTCGCAGCGGGCGATGCAGCGCTCGTCGCCGGCCACGAGCACGCAGCGCACCGGCTCGAACTCGCACTGGCGCAATGCGTCCGGCAACGCCGCCCGCACGTCGCCGGACAGCGCGAGCACCGGTGCGGCGATCGCGCCGTCAATCCGCCAGCCGCGCACGCCCGTGTCGTTGAACCAGAATGCGGCATACGGGCCGTGCGCGTCGGGCTCGAACTGCGCGGCATAGCGCAACGCGCGCAGCGCGGCAGCCGACTCACCGTCGACGGCCGTCAGATCGATGCCGGCCTGCGCGGCCACGTCGATCCGCCGCTCGAGCAATGCCTGCGGCGCCACGGCGACCGCAATCTCGCCCCGGCACGCGTCGTCGTCCTGCCGCCAGTCGAACGCGAGGTCGTCAGGTGCCAGCCCCGAGATCCGTTCGGCCGCCTGCCGGGCGGCGTCCGCGATGTCGTCGCGCCCGGCCAGATCGAGCGTCGCGGTCTGCATCTCGTCATCGCGCAGCGCCATCACGCCGCGCGCGTCGCAACGCACGCCCGCCGCCGACAGCCGCGACACCGCCGCCGCCAACGCACGTGCGACCGCAGCCCAGCGCGCGTCCTCCGGCCCGCCCGCCAGTCCGACCGGCTCCCGCTCGAGTCCTTCGACCCGCACGTCCGCAGCCCGGCCGCGCCGGCTCAGCACGGCCACCCTCACCTCGTCCGCCCCGACGTCGATGCCCGTCGAGCGGTGCCTGCCCGGCGCGAACCGCGCCGCCCATCGTCCTGCCATCCCAGCCTCCCGCGATCGTCGCGGCCCACGCCGCGTTTCCGAGGCCTGATTCTGCAAAGCGGCGCGCGCGCCAGACAGTCGGCCGAACGGCCAGTCGTGGCACGGAGCGGCCGCGCGGACCCCATACTGACGGCACCGCGATCAGCCGCGTGCCGGCGGACGTCCCCCGCGTCAGGGACCGTCTTACCGGGCAGCTATAATCGCGGGACTGTTTTCCGGTATGCCTATGCAATCCACGTCTCCTACGTCCCCGCCTCCCGCGCCCGAGCCGAAGAAGCGGTCCTGGTGGCTGAAAGTCCTGATCGGCCTCGCCGCGTTGTGCGTGGCCCTCGTCGTGGCCGGCGGCCTCGTGCTCGGCTACGCGCTCGTCGTCGCGTGGCCGAACATGCCGTCGCTCGACGCGCTGACCGACTATCGTCCGAAGGTACCGCTGCGGATCTACACGTCGGATCACGTGCTGATCGGCGAATTCGGCGAGGAACGCCGCGACATCGTCCATTTCAAGGACGTGCCCGACTCGCTCAAGAAGGCGATCCTCGCGATCGAGGACGCGCGCTTCTACGATCACGGCGGCGTCGACCTCACCGGCATCGCCCGCGCCGGCTTCGTCGCGCTGACGAACGGCCATGCGTCGCAGGGCGCGAGCACGATCACGATGCAGGTCGCGCGCAACTTCTTCCTGTCGAGCGAAAAGACCTACACGCGCAAGATCTACGAGATGCTGCTCGCGTACCGGATCGAGCGCGCGCTGACGAAGGATCAGATTCTCGAGGTCTACATGAATCAGATCTATCTCGGCCAGCGTGCGTATGGCTTCGCGAGCGCCGCGCGGGTCTATTTCGGCAAGGACCTCAAGGACATCACGCTCGCGGAAGCGGCAATGCTCGCGGGGCTGCCGAAGGCGCCGTCCGCGTATAACCCGGTCGTCAATCCGAAGCGCGCGAAGGTGCGCCAGGAATACATCCTGCAACGGATGCTCGAGCTGAACTTCATCACGCGCGAGCAGTACGACGAAGCCGTCGCGCAGCCGCTCGTCGTCAAGGGCGCGGGCCGCGAGTTCAGCGTGCACGCCGAGTACGTCGCGGAAATGGTCCGTCAGATGATGTACGCGCAGTACCGCGAGGAAACCTACACGCGCGGCTTCAACGTCGTCACGACGATCGACTCCGCCGACCAGCAGGTCGCGTACACCGCGCTGCGCAAGGGCATCATGGATTACGAGCGCCGCCACGGCTATCGCGGGCCGGAAGGCTTCATCGAGCTGCCGGCCGGCGCCGACGACCGCGAACAGGCGATCGACGACGCGCTGCTCGAGCACCCCGACAACGGCGAACTCGTCGCGGCGGTCGTCACCGCCGCAACTTCGCGCCAGATCACCGTCGCCTTCATCGACGGCAGCAGCGCGACGATCGAAGGCGACAACCTGCGCTTCGCGTCGGGCGCGCTGTCGGCCAGCGCGCAGCCGAACCGCCGCATCCGGCCGGGCGCGATCGTCCGGGTCGTGAAGAACGACGCAGGCAAGTGGGCGATCACGCAGTTGCCGCAGGTCGAAGGCGCGTTCATCTCGATCGTCCCGCAGGACGGTGCGATCCGCTCGCTCGTCGGCGGCTTCGACTACAACAAGAACAAGTTCAACCACGTCACGCAGGCGTGGCGGCAACCGGGTTCGTCGTTCAAGCCGTTCATCTACTCGGCGTCGCTCGACAAGGGCCTCGGGCCGGCCACGGTGATCAATGACGGCCCGCTGTATTTCAGCGCCGCGGAAACCGGCGGCCAGCCGTGGGAGCCGAAGAACTACGGTGGCGGCTTCGAAGGCCCGATGTCGATGCGCACCGCGCTGCAGCGCTCGCGCAACCTCGTGTCGATCCGGATCCTGAACCACATCGGCACGAAGTACGCGCAGCAGTACATCACGCGCTTCGGCTTCGACGCCGACCGCCATCCGGCGTATCTGCCGATGGCGCTCGGCGCGGGCCAGGTCACGCCGTTGCAGATGGCCGGCGCGTACTCGGTGTTCGCGAACGGCGGCTTCCGCGTGAATCCGTACCTGATCGCCGAAGTGACCGATCCGAATGGCGCGATCGTCGCCCGCGCGCAGCCGCTCATCGCCGAGCAGAACGCGCCGCGCGCAATCGACGCGCGCAACGCGTACGTGATGAACAGCCTGCTGCAGAGTGTCGCGCAGCGCGGCACGGGCGCGCGCACGAACGTGCTGAAGCGCACCGACCTCGCCGGCAAGACCGGTACGACGAACGATTCGCACGACGCATGGTTCGCCGGCTACCAGCACACGCTCGCGGCGATCGCGTGGATCGGCTACGACAATCCGCGCAGCCTCGGCGATCGCGAAACCGGCGGCGGCCTGTCGCTGCCGGTCTGGATCGACTACATGGGCGCGGCGCTGAAGGGCACGCCGGAGTTCAAGCCGACGATGCCGGACGACGTCCAGGCGCTCGGCAGCGAGCTTTACTTCACCGAGTTCACGCCGGGACACGGCTTCGTGTCGACGGTCGGCGTGCCGCAGGCGCCGGCGGTGCAAAACACCGACGAACCCGTGCCGCACGTCGACGAGCAGGAGAAGCAGGACATCATGAACCTGTTCCGCGGCCATTGACACGAACGGCCGAGCATGAAAAAAGCGCCCCGCAGGGCGCTTTTTTCTTGTGCTTCGATCCGGCGTATCGGGCGCCCGGCCGGGCGAGCGCCGGACGTTACGCGCCGAACGTGATCGGCTGGCCGGCCTGTTGCGTCGCGTAGTCGGTGAGCGCCGCGAAGAACTCGGAGCCGGTGCGCGTATCGCGCCATTCGCCGTCGACGAAACGGTAATGGAATCCGCCCGCCTTCGCGGCGATCCACAGTTCCTTCATCGGCGGCTGGAGATTGATGATGATCTTCGAGCCGTTCTCGAACGTCAGCGTCAGCACGCTGCCGTTGCGCTCCAGATCGATGTCGTGGTCGCCGTCGTTCGCGGCATCCACGGTACGCTCGACGGCCGCCAGCACGGCCTCGGCACGGGCCAGGTATTCAGTATCGGACATGCTAAACTCTATCGGTTAAATTGTTCAGGGACGATCATGCGAGTCGTTTTCCGGATGAGCGCGATTGTAGCGGCTTTGGCGATACTTGCCGGCTGCGGTCAACGCGGCCCGCTCTATCTGCCCACCGTGCCGCCGTTGCCGGCGAAGCCCATCCAGCAGCAGGACACCCCGCCATCGGACGTCATGCCGACCGATGAAAACGCGTCGTCCGAGAGCATTCCCGATTCTTCCGGCACGCCGCTCACACTGTCGCCGGAACTGTCGAGCAATGCGTCGAAGGCCGCGACGCCCGCATCCGGCCCGGCTGTCGCGCAGTAATCGCACGCCGCCGCTCGCGCGGTTTCGTTCGCAACAAAGGCGATGACTTCCCGTCATCGCCTTTTGTTTTTTTCAGGCCCGCATCGTCATGCACGGATGCGCCGCCAGCCCCATTCAAGCAGCCGCCAGCCGAGCAGCACCGCGACGATCGTCGCGTAGAGCTTCGGCTGCGCGAGATTGTGCTTGCCTGCCCTCATCCACCAGAAATGCAGCACGCCGAGCAGCGCAATCGCATAGATTGCGCGATGCAGCGTCGTCCAGTGACGGCCGAGCCGGCGCACCATCGCGCGCGGCGACGTCGCGGCCAGCGGAATCAGCAGCACGAACGCAGCGAAGCCGACCGTGATGAACGGACGCTTGCCGACGTCCTTCAGGATCGCGAGCACGTCGAACCACTTGTCGAACCACAGATACGTCGTGAAATGCAGCGTCGCGTAAAAGAACGCGAACAGGCCGATCATCCGACGAAAGCGCAGCAACGCGGGAACGCCCGTCACGCGCCGAATCGGCGTGACGGCGAGCGTGATGCAGAGCATCACCAGCGTCCAGAGGCCCGTCGAACGCGTGATGAACTCGATCGGGTTCGCGCCGAGCCGGTCGGTCAGCCCGAACAGCACGAGACGCGCGAGCGGATAGAGGCCCGCCGCGAACACCAGCACCTTGGCGGGGGCAAGCCAGCGCGGCGAGGCGGTACGCGCCGCGCCGGCACCACCGGCGGCAGCCGTGCGCATGCCGGACGCGCGCGCGGGCGTCAGCGTGGAGGAAGGAATGTCGTTTCTCACCGGCACGCTCAGAAGTTCTTTTTCAGGTCCATGCCCTGATACATCGACGCGACGAGATCGCCGTAGCCGTTGAACATCAGCGTCTTGCGCTTCGGCGTGAAGAAGCCGTCCTCGCCGATCCGGCGCTCGGTCGCCTGGCTCCAGCGCGGGTGATCGACGTTCGGGTTCACGTTCGAATAGAAGCCGTATTCGTTCGACGCATACGTGTTCCAGCTCGTCTTCGGCTGCTTGTCGACGAAGCGAATCTTCACCAGCGACTTCGCGCTCTTGAAGCCGTACTTCCACGGCACGACGATCCGCACCGGCGCGCCATTCTGGTTCGGCAGCACCTGGCCGTACACGCCCATCGTCAGCAGCGTCAGCGGATTCATCGCCTCGTCCATCCGCAGCCCTTCCGAGTACGGCCAATCGAGCACCGGCGCCGACAGCCCAGGCATCTGCGACGGATCGGCCAGCGTGATGAATTGCACGTATTTCGCGTTGCCGGTCGGCTGTACGCGTTTGATCAGCTCGGACAGCGGCACGCCAATCCACGGAATCACCATCGACCATCCTTCGACGCAACGCAGCCGGTACACGCGCTCCTCGAGCGGTGCGAGCTTCAGCAGTTCGTCGAGATCGAACACCTTCGGGTGCAGCACCTCGCCCTCGACGCTCACGCGCCACGGGCGCGGCCGCAGCGTGCCCGCGTTCTGGGCCGGGTCGCTCTTGTCGGTGCCGAATTCGTAGAAGTTGTTGTAGGACGTGATGTCCTTGAACGGCGTCACCTTGTCGGCCGCGACGAACCTAGGGTTGGTTTTCGCCGCGAGTTTCGCGGCCCGCGCGTCCGGCGACGCATAGGCCGCGAATGCCGCGCCGCTGCCGCCGAGCAATCCGCCCGCCGCCGCCAGGCCGGCGGCCTGCAATACGCGCCGCCGGTTCTCGAATACCGCGCGCGGCGTAATCTGGCTCTGCGCGATATCACCGCCGGTCAGTACGGTGCGCAAAGAGTGTTTGATCCACATCGTGCTGCTCCTCCTGCATGCGCGGCGCGCACGCTTCATGAGCGTTCGACCCGACCCGTGCTGCGCCGTTCGACGCCCGGACCGCCCGCCCGTTACAAAAGAAAACCGCCGGGCACGCAGTGCGCCGGCGGTCTTTTGTCGGACCAACGTCGGAAATCTTACAGCTTGCCGTAGCTATGCAGCCCGGACAGGAACATGTTGACGCCGAGGAACGCGAACGTCGTCACGAGCAGGCCCGTGAGCGCCCACCAGGCGGCGACCGCGCCGCGCAGGCCCTTCATCAGGCGCATGTGCAGCCAGGCCGCGTAGTTGAGCCACACAATCAGCGCCCAGGTTTCCTTCGGATCCCAGCTCCAGTAACCGCCCCATGCTTCAGCGGCCCACAGCGCGCCGAGGATCGTCGCGATCGTGAAGAACGCGAAACCGACCGCGATCGACTTGTACATCACGTCGTCGAGCACCTCGAGCGTCGGCAGGCGATCGGCGAGCACGCCGCGCTCCTTCATCAGGTACGCGACCGACACCATCGCCGACAGCGCGAAGCTGCCGTAGCCGATGAAGTTCGCCGGCACGTGAATCTTCATCCACCAGCTCTGCAGCGCCGGCACGAGCGGCTGGATCTGCTGCGCATCGCGCGCGACCGAGTACCACATCAGGAAGCCGACGGCCGCGCTGATGACCAGCAGCACGAACGCGCCGAGCGAACGCGTGCCGTAGTGGCCTTCGTAATACAGGTAGAGAAGTGCGGTGATCAGGCTGAACAGCACGAAGACTTCATACAGATTCGACACCGGGATATGCCCGACGTCGGCACCGATCAGGTAGGACTCGTACCAGCGCACCATCAGGCCGGTGAAACCCATCAGCACCGCGACCCACGTCAGTTTCTGGCCGATCGCGGAGCCCGATTCGGAGCGCGCGAGCAGGCCGATCCAGTAGAAGATCGTCGCGAGCACGAACAGCGCGCTCATCCACAGGATCGCGGACTGGCTCGACAGGAAGTACTTGAGGAAGAACGCCGAATCGGCGCGCGCGAGATCGCCCTGGTAGATCTGGATCGACAGCAACGACAGCACCGCGATCGACGCCATCATCAGCCGCGCGGGCTTCCAGCGCCAGCCGAGCACGACAAGCGCCGGCACCGTGCCGATCATCACCGCCTTGTCGTAGTAATTCATGTGTTCGTTGTAATGCACGAACGCATAGCCTGCGCCGACCACGAGTGCCAGGGCGAACAGCCAGTCGATGATCGACAGGCGCGCGAGGAACGGACGGTCGTCGAACAACGGCGCCGGATTCGGGGCCTGGACCGGCCCCGAACGGGAAGAGGAAACTTGAGTGAGATCCATGATGTTACCGGGTGGAATTCTCGGAATCGGAACCGTCGCCGGCGGGCGGACGGGCAGTCGCTGCCGCACCGGCGGGTGCGGCGTCGCGCGGCGTGGCGCGCAAGGCGGCGCCGGCCGCGTCGCGCGTCTGCACAAATTCTTTCTCGAAATCGAAGGTCTTGCGGGCCGTGGACATCGCCATCACCACATCGACGCCGGAACCGGCGTCCTTGAGCCAGAACCAGAGTCGCCGCTCGCGCACGTAGAACATCGAGAAGATGCCGGCGACCAACAGCAGGCTGCCAAGATACACCAGATTCTTGCCGGGTGCGCGCGTCAGCTGAAATACCGAAGCTTGGACCTGCTTGAAGGAGTCGAGCTGCAAATAGACCGGCGATCCGTACAAGAAGCTGTCGGATAGCGCATTGATCGCGTTCTGCACGAAGCGGATCGTGTCGGTGCCCTGCTGGGCGGCCGGCTCGCCGGCACGCTCGCGCGCGATCTGCCAGACTTCCCACATCGAACCCTCGAGCATGCGCAGCAGCAGGCTGGCCGCCTTTTCCTGCTCGGCCTTCGGCACCGAGCGGTCGATGAACGTCGCCACCGCCTGGAAGCCGCCGACCGGCTGGCCGTCGGCGCCGCGGCCGACACTGTCGTCGCTCGCCGCAAAAAGGGTCAGCACCTTGAACGCGCTGTCCTGCAGGCGGCCGCGCAGCGACGCTTCGGTCGTCGGCAGCGAACGCTGCGCGAAACGTGCGGCGGCGTCGGCACGCACGGCCGGATCCTCGAGCGCGGCGCGCAGGCGCATCCATTCGCCGATCGAATCCTGGCTGTCGGCCGGAATCCGCATGTAGCGGAACGGATCGTTCGGGCTTGCGCGCACGCCGGCGAGGAACACGCGCGTGCCGCCCATGTCGACGGGCAGCATGTAGTTGTTGAATTCGCGCGCCTGGCCATCCTTGCCGCGAATCTTGTACTGCACCGACGGGCCGATGTTGTGGAGCTGCATCGGCTTCGACGTCTTCGCGCCCGAACCGAGCCGCTCGTCGAACGCTTCCTTGAGCGACTCCGTCTTCGCGACGCCGCGCACGTCCGGCTTGCCGTTCGCGTCCGCCATGTTCTCGACGTTGATCGCGCGGAAGTCGGAGAATTCGATCGTGTCGCCGTCGCTGCCCGCCATCTGCAGCGGCGCCGTGCTGCCGATCGTGCCCTTCACCGCGAAGGTCTTCGCGTTGCCGCCCGTCATCGGGTAGGCCGTCATCTCCATCTGTGAGCCGCCGTCCTGGAAGCTCGACTGGTAGATGGACACGCCCTTGTACGTGAACGGCTTGTTGACCTCGACACGCGCCGGGATCTTCTGGCCCGTCTCGCGATCGATCACGACGATGTCGCTCGCGAACAGCTTCGGCATCCCCGTCGTGTAGTAATCGACGATGAACTTGTTGAGCTGGATCGAGAAGGGCAGGTCCTGGATCAGCGAACCGCTCGGCTGGTTCAGGATCGCGGTCGACACGAACTGGCCTTCCGGCACCCACGCGTAGCCGCGGAAGGTCGGGTTCGAAGCGGACAACCGATGGTCGGGCGAGATTTCGCTGATCGTCGCGCTCGTGTTGACCGGGCTCTTGCCGAACATCCACATCTGGAATTTGATCGGCAGGTTGCTGTCCAGCAGGCCGCCGATACAGATCACGACGATCGCAAGGTGCGCGGAGATGTAGCCCCACTTCGTCAGCGCGCCGCGTTTCGCGGAGATCAGCGTTGCACCGTCGGTTTCACGCACGACGTGCTTGTAGCCGGCCTTGGTGACGAACGTGGCAAGCGAGGCCGCGACGGTCGCGCGCGTGCCGGACGCCGAGTATTCGGCCTTGTGGTGGAAGGCGCGCAGGCTGCCTTCGCGCACCTTGTCCTTCCAGCTCTTCGCGTCGGCAAGCATCTTCGGCGCGTTGCGGATCACGCACAGCGAGATCGACACGACGAGGAAGATCAGGATCAGCATGAACCACCACGCGCTGTACACGTTGTACAGGCCCAGCGAGCGGAAGATGTCCGCCCAGAATGGCCCGAACTGGTTCACGTAGTTCGGATACGGGTCATCCTGGGTCAGGACCGTCCCGACGATGCTCGCGATCGACAGCACCACCAACAGTGCGATCGCGAAGCGCATCGAGCTCAGCAACTCGACCGCGCGCCTGGACGCACTTTGACCCGACTTCGACTGCAACCCCGACGTGGTAACGCTCATTCAAACTCCGACTAAGGGGAAACAGCCCCCACGCTCACTATGTTCGCTGCCCCCAAGGGGGCGGTCAGCACTCTTGGGACGGCCCGGCGAGTGCCGACAAAAAAGGGCGAGGCAACCGCAACGGTGCGGCGCCCCACCCTTTTCTTGTTCTGACTCCGGCCGCCCTTCGGGCGTCCGGTCATTCCATTCGTGACCGTCCGTTCAACGCAGGCCCGCGATGTAATCCGCGACGGCCTTGATCTCGTTGTCCGACAGTCGCGATGCGATCTGATGCATCGCCTCGTTGTTGTTGCGCGCGCCGGCACCCTGCTGGAACGCGGTCAATTGGGCCACCGTGTAATCGGCCCACTGCCCCGACAAACGCGGGTACTGGACCGGAATCCCCTGCCCCGTCGGCCCGTGGCAGCTCGCACAGGCGGGCACACCCTTTTCCGCGATGCCGCCGCGATAAATCTTCTGGCCGATCGGCACGGTCGCCGCATCGCGTGCGGTACCGAGCTTCGTGGACTGCGATCCGTAATACGCGGCGACGTTGCGCATGTCGTCCGCGCTCAACGCGCTCGCAAACCCGACCATCACCGGATTGGTCCGCGCCGGCCCCTTCGCACCCGGCTGGGCCTTGAAGTCGTTCAACTGCTTGACCAGATATTCGGGATGCTGGCCGGCGAGCTTCGGGAAACTGCCCGATGCGCTGTTGCCGTCGGCGCCGTGACACGACGCGCAGACTTGCCCGGCAATCGCCTTGCCGCGGTCCAGATCCGGCTTTGCCGCATCCGCCGCGTTTGCCTCCGCTACGAAACCTACGAACCCTGCTGCAACCTGAAGCACCATCAGAGACTTGCACAGTCGATTCATTCGCACACCCTGTTTCGTCTTGTGGGAATTTGAGGTTCTGCAAAAAACGACGTCGACCAGTCTACCGCAGAAGCTGCATAAAAGCGCGAGGCAGGCGCCCGCAGCCCTTCGGCAAAACCGGCGTATTGTACAATATCGCGCTGAAAGCTCCCGCGCCTATCGGGGCTACCCCGCCTCCACCAAGCGGCTCGCGCCGCCCCGTCCCTCCGGTTTCCCCCATGGCCTTTTTGCTCCATCAAGCCCGCTTCTACACGACCGTCAACCATCTGCGCGACCTGCCGCCGACGGTGCAACCGGAAATCGCGTTCGCGGGCCGCTCGAATGCCGGCAAATCGACGGCGATCAACGTGCTGTGCAATCAGAAGCGGCTCGCGTTCGCGTCGAAGACGCCCGGTCGCACGCAGCACATCAACTACTTCTCCGTCGGCCCGGCCGCCGAGCCCGTCGCGAACTTGGTCGACCTGCCCGGCTACGGTTACGCGGAAGTGCCGGGGGCCGCGAAGGCCCACTGGGAAATGCTGCTGTCGTCCTATCTCGCGACGCGTTCGCAGCTCTGCGGCCTGATCCTGATGATGGATTCGCGCCGCCCGCTGACCGACCTCGATCGCCGGATGATCGAGTGGTTCGCGCCGACCGGCAAGCCGATCCACACGCTGCTGACGAAGTGCGACAAATTGACGCGCCAGGAAAGCATCAACGCGCTCCGTAACACGCAGAAGGGACTCGACGCGTATCGCGACCAGGGCGTGAAGGGCAAGCTGACCGTCCAGCTGTTCTCGGCGCTGAAGCGCACGGGGCTCGACGAGGCGCATGAGCTGATCGAGAGCTGGGTGCGGCCGTCCGCCGCCGACGAAAAAGGCGAGCCTGTAGCACAATGAGCGGGCAACGCGCGGCCGGGATCGGCCGTGCGCACCTGACGGCACCTGCGAATTCGGCCGGCTCATAAAAAAACCCGCCGTTGAACGGCGGGTCAAACAGCCTAATCGAAAAACGACAGGCACCCGCTCAGGGAGGAGAAGCGGGGAGCTGCACGCGACGCGTGCCGCTCGATCGCTATCATATACCAACGATCTCGAAAATGACCTAAGGGTTCCGTAAGGTCCTTCTTGCCCTGATTTCTGCCAAATCGCCATGAGCTTCCATCCGCTTCATCGTCCGCGCCGGATGCGCCGCGACGACTTCTCCCGGCGCCTGATGCGCGAAAACCGCCTGACCACCGACGACCTGATCTACCCGGTGTTCGTCGTCGACGGTACCAACGAACGCCAGGCCGTCCCGTCGATGCCCGGCGTCGAGCGCGTGTCGGTCGATCTGCTGATGCATGTCGCCGAGCAGTGCGTCGAACTCGGCGTGCCCGTGCTGTCGCTGTTCCCGGCCATCGAGCCGTCGCTGAAAACGCCCGACGGCCGCGAAGCGGCCAATCCGGAAGGCCTGATCCCGCGCGCGGTGCGCGAGCTGAAGAAGCATTTCCCCGAGCTCGGCGTGCTGACCGACGTCGCGCTCGATCCGTACACGAGCCACGGCCAGGACGGCGTGCTCGACGAAAACGGCTACGTGATCAACGACGACACGATCGAGATCCTGGTCGATCAGGCGCGCGCGCAGGCGGAAGCCGGCGTCGACATCGTCGCGCCGTCGGACATGATGGACGGGCGCATCGGCGCAGTCCGCGAGATGCTGGAAAGCGACGGCCATATCCATACGCGCATCATGGCCTATTCGGCCAAGTTCGCGTCGGCGTTCTACGGCCCGTTCCGCGATGCGGTCGGCTCGGCGTCCAATCTGGGCAAGGGCAACAAGATGACCTACCAGATGGATCCTGCGAACAGCGACGAAGCGCTGCGCGAAGTGCGCCTCGACATCGACGAAGGCGCCGACATGGTGATGGTCAAGCCCGGCATGCCGTATCTCGACATCGTGCGCCGCGTGAAGGACGAGTTCCGCTTCCCGACCTACGTGTACCAGGTGAGCGGCGAATACGCGATGCTGAAGGCCGCCGCGATGAACGGCTGGCTCGACCATGACAAGGTCGTGCTCGAATCGCTGCTTGCATTCAAGCGCGCGGGCGCCGACGGTGTCCTCACGTACTTCGCGCTCGACGCTGCCCGTCTGCTGAAAGCGCAGCGCTGAGCCGCACGACGGCGCGTATCAAGAAAAACGGCGGGACACTTTATCGGTGTCCCGCCGTTTTGTATTTGTCGTCCGGTCGGCGTAGCAGGCGCTCATATGCGCGGAGGCGCGCGCCTTACACCGTCGGCACCGCCGCGCGATCGAGGCTGCGCAGGAACGTCTCGGCCGCCTGATAGCCGACCACGCGGCCGATCTCATTGCCGTTGCGATCGAAGAAGATGATGCCCGGCGGCCCGAACAGGTTGAAGCGCTTGAGGAGCGCCTGGTCGGCCGGATTGTTCGCGGTGACGTCCGCGCGCACCAGGTGAAGCTGCGCGAGCCGCGCCTGCACGCGCGAATCGGTGAACGTCAGATGCTCCATTTCCTTGCAGCTCACGCACCAGTCGGCATAGAAGTCGAGCATCACGGGTCGGCCCGACGTCTTCAGCAGCGCGTCGAGCTCGCCGCTGGAGCGCACCGCCGCGAACGCGGGGCCCGCCTGCCCGGCCGCCGCGCCGGCTGCCGACGCATCGCCCGACGCAACCGTGCGCGCCGCAAGTACGGCCAGCGGCTTCACGGGGTCGTTGGAGCCCGCCGCGAGCCCGACGAGCAGCGTCGCGGCCCAGATCGCGAGCGCCGCACCGAGGCCGCGACCGAGACGGCGCCAGATCGACGCGGCGCCGGCATGCGGCGTGAACAAGCCGAGCGCCGCCGCCGCGACGAGCAGCCACAGCGCAGCGAGCACCATCTTCAGCCCGCCCGCGAGCACCGGCCACACGATCCACAGCGCGGCGGCGAGCAGCACGATGCCGAAGAACACCTTCACGCCATCCATCCATGCGCCCGCGCGCGGCAGCACCGTGCCGGCACCGACGCCGACGACGAGCAGCGGCACGCCGAGCCCCAGCCCCATTGCGAACAGCGCGGCGCCGCCGAGCCATGCATTGCCGGTGTGCGCGATGAACGCGAGCACCGCGAACAGCGGCGCCGTCATGCACGCGCCGACGACCAGCGCCGACAACGCACCCATCGCGGCGACCGCGACGAAGTGCCCGCCCTGCCGCGCGCGCGAGGCTTCGGCCGCGCCGTTCTGCCAGCGCTCGGGCAACGCGATGTCCTTGCCGGAAATCAGCGATACCGCGAATGCCGTGAGCAGCACGCCGAACGCGCCGAGCACCCACGGGTTCTGCAACCACGCGCCAAGGCTCTGGCCGACCAGCGCCGCCGCAATGCCCAGCACCGTATAGACGAGCGCCATGCCGACCACGTACGTCAGCGACAGCGCAAAGCCGCGCGCATGCGTCGCCCGCGTACCCTGGCCGATGATGATCGCGGACACGATCGGAATCATCGGATACGAACAGGGCAGGAGACTCAGGACGACGCCCGCGACGAAATACAGCGCGACGATCGTGAAGAAGCCGTGCCCCTCGAGCAGCGACTGCGCGAAATCCGCGCTCGTGACCTTGTCGAACCAGTTGCCCGAGGCCGGTGCGCCATCGGCCGGCGCGGCCGCGCCCAGCGCCGCGCCGTCGACCTTCACGACGTGCTCCGCAGGCGGATAGCAGATCCCTTCGTCGGCGCACCCCTGCGACGTCACCGCGAGCTCGAACGGCCCCGCCGCCTGCTTGACCGGCACATGAATCACGACCTCGTCGCGATAGGTCTCGACTTCCTTCTGGAACGTCTGGTCGAACTTCACATGACCGGCCGGGAACAGTGGATCGCCGAGCGTCGCCTGCCCGCCCTTCACCGCGAAAGCGAACCGCTCGCGGTACAGGTAATAGCCATTGGCGACCTTGAAGCGGACGTCCACCTGCCCTGGCGCTTCGCTCGCGCTGAATTTGAATGCGACCGACGGATCGAGAAAATCGTCGGCCGCGCGCGCGACCGAGAGGCCGCCCAGCACGAACATGAACGACAACAGGACTGCGAGGACCCGCAGCGCGCGCACGCGCACGGAAAGCGCCATACCGTTAAACATGAAATAGACGTTGAGTTTCGCTGATCACCCACTGGCCGTATGCGGCCGAAGCCGTCGCCTGCCACGAGACGATTTCCGGCGTCTCGTACGGATGATGCGCGAGAATAAATCGCTCCAGTTCGAGCGAGCGCACGGGGCTCGTCTTGAACAGCAACTGGATCTCGTCAGCCGCCTCGACCTTGCCCTGCCAGTGGTAGCGCGACTTGATCGCACCGAGCTCCGATACGCACGCGGCAAGCCGCGCATCAAGCGCGCCGTCGGCGAGCGCTGCAGCCGTCGCCGCGTCCGGCACCGTCGTCAGCATCAACACCACCACCATACGCGCCCTCCTGGCTGGTTTTTACCGGCTTCCGCCGCCACGATCGGCCCATCGAAGGCCCGCGCCGACAGTTCCGTATCGTAGCGCAGCCCGCGCGACGCTGCCGGCCGCGGGCTGCGACAATCGATCGCAGCCCGCAGCGCCGCAAAAACAAAAAGGGCCAAGCAATTGCCCGGCCCTTTTCAGATACTGCTGCGTGCTGGAAGCTTACTCGGCTTCTTGCACGTTTTCCGTTTCGTCGACTTCCGGACGATCGAGCAGCTCGACCAGTGCCATCGGTGCGTTGTCGCCGACGCGGAAGCCGAACTTCAGCACGCGCAGGTAGCCGCCCGGACGGTTCGCGAAACGCGGACCGAGCACGTCGAACAGCTTCGCCACCGAGTCACGATCGCGCAGGCGGTTGAACGCCAGGCGACGGTTTGCCAGCGACGGCTTCTTGCCGAGCGTGATCAGCGGCTCGACGACTTTACGGAGTTCCTTCGCCTTCGGCAGCGTCGTCTTGATGACTTCGTGCTCGATCAGCGAGTTGGACATGTTACGGAGCATAGCCAGACGGTGGCTGCTCGTGCGGTTCAGTTTCCGCAGACCATGACGATGGCGCATTTCAGTTTCCTTGATTCAAAGTTTTGATCCAGCTCTTCTATCGCACCGCTGGGTGCACGGGCCGGTAACGAAAAAAGCAAGATGCGGATTTTAAAGGAAAATCCGCATCTTTGCCAACTACAGCAACAACCGGGCTTACTTGTCGAGACCAGCCGGCGGCCAGTTTTCGAGCTTCATGCCCAGCGTGAGACCGCGCGAAGCGAGCACTTCCTTGATCTCGTTGAGCGACTTGCGACCGAGGTTCGGCGTCTTCAGCAGCTCGTTCTCCGTGCGCTGGATCAGGTCGCCGATGTAGTAGATGTTCTCGGCCTTCAGGCAGTTCGCCGAACGAACCGTCAGCTCGAGATCGTCCACCGGACGCAGCAGGATCGGATCGATCTGCGGTGCGCGCGACGGTGCCTCTGCAGCCGTTTCCGTGCCTTCCAGTGCCGCGAACACGGACAGCTGGTCGACCAGGATGCGGGCCGATTGACGGATCGCCTCTTCCGGGGTGATCACGCCGCTCGTCTCGATGTTCATCACGAGCTTGTCGAGGTCGGTACGCTGCTCGACACGTGCGCTTTCAACTGCGTAGCTCACGCGGCGAACCGGCGAGAACGACGCGTCGAGAACGATGCGGCCGATGATCTTGGCCGTGTCTTCGCCATAGCGACGGACGTTGCCGGGCACGTAGCCGCGACCCTTTTCGATCTTGATCTGAACGTCGAGCTTGCCGCCCTTCGACAGGTGTGCGATCACGTGATTCGGGTTGATGACTTCGCAATCGTGAGCCAACTCGATATCGCCGGCCGTTACGACGCCTTCGCCTTCCTTGCGCAGGGTCACCGTCACTTCGTCACGGTTGTGCAGCTTGAACACCACACCCTTCAGGTTCAGCAGCAGGTTGACGACGTCTTCTTGCACGCCATCAAGCGTCGAATACTCGTGCACCACGCCGGCGATCGTGACTTCGGTCGGCGCGTAGCCAACCATCGACGACAGCAGCACGCGGCGAAGCGCATTGCCCAAGGTGTGGCCGTAACCGCGTTCGAACGGTTCCATGACCACCCTCGCGTGGTTCTCGCCCAGCGATTCCACGGCGATGATCTTGGGTTTCAGCAAACTGGTTTGCATGGGCTTTCCTTTTCAATACCCTCGGCTCGTTACACCGATAAGGCTGACCGGTAACAACCAGAAAATAAACAGCCGAGGCCCCTCCTTGCGTAACGCAATCGGGGTACCTCGGCCGTCAATCGGATTAACGCGAATACAATTCGACGATCAGGCTTTCGTTGATGTCGCCTGCGATGTCAGCGCGTTCCGGCATTTGCTTGAACGTGCCTTCGAACTTCTTCGCATCGACTGCAACCCAGCTCGGCATGCCGCCTTGCTCGGCCAGCGACAGCGCTTCGACGATACGCGCCTGCTTCTTTGCCTTTTCGCGGATCGCGACGACGTCACCCGCCTTCACTTGCTGCGACGGCACGTTCGCGACGACGCCGTTCACGGTGATCGACTTGTGGCTCACCAGCTGACGCGCTTCAGCGCGGGTCGAGCCGAAGCCCATGCGATACACGACGTTGTCGAGACGCGATTCGAGCAGTTGCAGCAGGTTTTCACCCGTGTTGCCCTTGCGACGGTCGGCTTCAGCGAAGTAGCGGCGGAACTGACGCTCCAGAACGCCGTAAATGCGCTTGACCTTTTGCTTTTCACGCAGCTGCGTACCATAGTCGGACGTACGTGCGCCCGAGGTACGGCCGTGCTGACCCGGCTTGCTGTCGAGCTTGCACTTGTCGGCGAGCGAGCGGCGCGCGCTCTTCAGGAACAGGTCGGTGCCTTCACGGCGGGACAGCTTGGCCTTAGGGCCGATATAACGTGCCACTTTGCATTCCTTTATCAATCAGTCACGCGGATCGAAATCCGCGCTAGTTCGCGCCCTTTGGGGCGAACGGTGGGCTTAGTCAATCAAAAAAGCAACGCCCGTCGACGCTACGCGGCGACAGGCAAATGTGCCAGCACGAACGTGCCAGCACATTCTTAGATACGACGGCGCTTCGGCGGACGGCAGCCGTTGTGCGGAATCGGGGTGACGTCCGAAATCGCGGTGATCTTGATGCCGAGGCCATGCAGTGCGCGCACTGCCGACTCACGACCCGGGCCCGGGCCCTTGATCCGCACTTCCAGATTCTTCACGCCGTATTCCATCGCCACGCGACCGGCCGACTCAGCAGCAACCTGAGCAGCGAACGGCGTCGACTTGCGCGAGCCCTTGAAGCCCTGGCCGCCCGACGTCGCCCATGCCAGTGCATTGCCCTGGCGATCGGTGATCGTGATGATCGTGTTGTTGAACGACGCGTGAACGTGAACCACGCCTTCAGCGACGTTCTTCTTAACCTTCTTGCGAACGCGTTGCGCCGCGGTGTTCGAAGCCTTAGCCATTACGTTTTCCTGTAACTGTCAGTTCCGCTTACTTCTTCAGCGCTTGCGCTGCACGACGCGGACCCTTGCGGGTACGTGCGTTCGTACGCGTACGCTGACCGCGCATCGGCAGGCCCTTGCGATGACGAACACCACGGTAGCAACCGAGGTCCATCAGGCGCTTGATGTTCATCGTCACTTCACGGCGCAGATCGCCTTCGACGATGAACTTGCCCACTTCTTCACGCAGCTTTTCGAGGTCTGCGTCGGTCAGGTCCTTGACCTTCTTCGAGAATTCCACGCCAGCTGCCGTGCAGATGCTGCGCGAGCGCGTGCGGCCGATACCGAAGATTGCCGTCAGGCCGATCTCGGTATGCTGGTGATTCGGGATGTTAACCCCTGCGATACGAGCCATTGTTTTTCCTCAAACAAAAAGCGCAAACAAACGCGCGGTCAGCCTTGGCGCTGCTTGTGGCGCGGATCCGAGCTGCAGATCACGCGAACGACGCCTTTGCGCTTGATGATCTTGCAATTGCGGCAAATGCGCTTAACCGATGCCATCACTTTCATGATAATACCCTTTTTTCAAATCACTTCGCCCGGAACACGATCCGCGCACGAGACAGATCGTAAGGCGTCAATTCAACCGTCACCTTGTCGCCCGGCAGGATGCGGATGTAGTGCATCCGCATCTTCCCGGAGATATGCCCCAACACGACATGGCCGTTTTCCAGCTTCACACGGAAGGTCGCATTCGGGAGGTTTTCGATCACCTCACCTTGCATCTGGATTACATCGTCTTTGGCCATAGTCCTTAATTAACGCATTGGGATGTTGCCGCCCTTGAAGTTTGCCTTCTTGAGCAGCGACTCATACTGTTGCGACATAACGTACGACTGCACCTGCGCCATGAAGTCCATCGTGACGACGACAATGATCAGCAGCGACGTTCCACCAAAATAAAACGGCACGTTCCAGCGCAGCACCAGGAATTCCGGCAGCAGACACACGAAGACGATGTAGATCGCACCGGCCAGCGTCAGACGCGTGAGGATGCGGTCGATATATCGTGCGGTCTGATCGCCCGGACGAATGCCCGGAACAAACGCGCCGCTCTTCTTCAGGTTGTCCGCGGTTTCCCTGCTGTTGAACACCAGTGCGGTGTAGAAGAAGCAGAAAAACACGATTGCCAGCGTGTACAGCAGCACATAGACCGGCTGACCCGGCTTCAGCGCCTCCGCGACGTTATGCAACGTGTTGGAGATCCAGCTTCCCGACGGCTGACCCGTGCTGAACCAGCCCAGAATCGTGGCCGGGAACAGGATGATCGACGACGCGAAGATCGGTGGAATCACGCCCGACATGTTCAGCTTCAGCGGCAAGTGCGACGACTGGCCACCGTAGATCTTGTTGCCGACCTGGCGCTTCGCGTAGTTCACGAGGATCTTGCGCTGACCGCGTTCGATGAACACGACCAGGTAAGTCACCGCGGCAATCAGAACGACGATGATGATCGCCGAAATGATGCTCATCGAACCCGTGCGCACCAGCTCGAACAGCCCACCGACGGCATTCGGGAACCCTGCTGCGATCCCGCCGAAGATGATGATCGAGATGCCGTTGCCCAGACCACGCTCGGTGATCTGCTCACCCAGCCACATCAGGAACATCGTGCCGGTAACCAGCGTCACGACCGTCGTCAGCCGGAACAGCATGCCGGGGTCGATCACGAGGCCCGGCTGGTTTTCCAGCGCAGCCGCGATACCGAACGCCTGGAAGGTCGCGAGCACCACGGTGAAATACCGCGTGTACTGCGTGATCTTCCGTTGCCCTGCCTGCCCTTCCTTCTTCAGCGCCTCGAGCTGCGGCGAGACGATCGCCAGCAACTGCATGATGATCGACGCCGAGATGTACGGCATGATCCCCAGCGCAAAGATCGTGAAGCGGGAAAGCGCGCCACCCGAGAACATGTTGAACATGCCCAGGATGCCGCCCGCCTGACTCTGGAACAGCTTCGCCAGTTGATCCGGATCGATGCCCGGCACGGGGATGTGCGCGCCGATGCGATAGACGATCAGCGCCAGGAGCAGGAACATCGCTCGCCGACGCAGATCGCCGAATTTCGCCGTGCTTCGACCGGGTTTTGCAAGACTCGGGCTGTTAGCCAAGTACCTTCTCCGATGAATGCAAGTAACGACGCGCTACGCGTGTCACTCGGCGAACGAACCGCCAGCCGCTTCGATCGCAGCGCGCGCACCCTTGGTGGCACCGAGACCCTTCACGACGATCTTGCGCTTCAGTTCGCCCGTCGCGATGATCTTTGCGCTCTTCGTCAGCTCGCCGACCAGGCCGGCTTGCTTCAGTGCGAGCAGATCGATTTCATCGACCGGCAGCTTCTCGAGGTCGCCCAGGCGCACTTCACCGACGAATTCCTTCGTCAGCGACGTGAAGCCGCGCTTCGGCAGACGACGTTGCAGCGGCATCTGACCGCCTTCGAAACCGACTTTGTGGAAGCCGCCCGAACGCGATTTCTGACCCTTGTGACCACGGCCAGCCGTCTTGCCGAGGCCCGAACCGATGCCGCGGCCGACGCGACGCTTGGCGTGCTTGGCGCCAGCGGCCGGCTTCAGGTTATTCAATTCCATATCAACTCCTTGATCCGTAGAGCCGCTTACGCGATGACCTTAACGAGGTACGAGACCTTGTTGATCATGCCGCGGACCGCCGGCGTGTCCTGCAGCTCGCTAACCGAGTTGAGTCGGCGCAGGCCCAGGCCACGCACGGTCGCGCGGTGCGATTCGCGGGTCCCGATCAGGCTCTTAACGAGCTGAACCTTGACAGTTTTTTCAGACATGGTGACCACCCGGGCTTAGCCCAAAATATCTTCGACGGACTTGCCGCGCTTCGCCGCGATGTCTGCCGGGGTCGACTGCTTGCGCAGACCGTCCAGCGTGGCGCGAACGAGGTTGTACGGGTTCGTCGAACCGTGGCTCTTTGCCACGACGTTCTGAACGCCCATCACGTCGAACACTGCGCGCATCGGGCCGCCGGCGATCACGCCCGTACCTGCCTTCGCCGGAGCGAGGAGGACAGCGGATGCGCCATGCTTGCCGTGCACTTCGTGCTGCAGCGTGCCGTTCTTGAGCGGCACCTTGAACATGTTGCGGCGAGCTTGTTCCATTGCCTTCTGGACAGCGACCGGCACTTCCTTCGCCTTGCCCTTGCCCATACCGATGCGGCCATCACCGTCGCCGACCACGGTCAGTGCGGCGAAGCCGAGAATACGGCCACCCTTCACGACCTTGGTCACGCGGTTGACCGAAATCATCTTTTCGCGAAGGCCGTCGTCGCGCTCGTCAGCCTGAACTTTCGCTTGCATCTTTGCCATGACGAATTCCTTCCTTAGAACTTGAGCCCAGCTTCGCGAGCTGCCTCAGCCAGCGCCTTGACGCGGCCATGGTAGCGGAAGCCCGAGCGGTCGAAGGCGACGGATTCGATGCCGGCGGCCTTTGCCTTCTCGGCAATACGCTTGCCGATCAGCGTCGCAGCATTAACGTTGCCGCCCTTGCCCGACTTGTCGGCCAGTTCGGCGCGCACTTCTGCTTCGAGCGTCGACGCGCTGGCGAGCACCTTGGTGCCGCAGGGCGAGAACACTTGAGCGTAGATGTGCGTGTTCGTGCGATGCACGGCGAGACGCGCGACCTGCAGCTCAGCGATCTTGATACGCGTCTGGCGAGCGCGGCGCAGGCGAGATTGAGTCTTATCCATGATTGCGCACCCTTACTTCTTCTTCGTTTCTTTGAGGATCACAACCTCGTCGGAATAGCGCACGCCCTTGCCCTTGTAGGGCTCCGGCGGACGGTAACCGCGGACTTCCGCAGCCACTTGACCGACTTGTTGCTTGTTGATCCCCTTGATCACGATTTCGGTTTGCGTCGGGGTTTCAGCCTTGACGCCTTCCGGCATCTGGTGCACCACCGGGTGCGAGAAACCCAGCGACAGGTTCAGCTTGTCGCCTTGCGCTTGCGCACGATAACCGACGCCAACCAGCGTCAGCTTGCGCTCGAAACCCTTGGTCACGCCGTGCACGGCATTCGCGATGATCGCGCGCATCGTGCCCGACAGTGCGTTTGCTTCGCGGCTTTCGTCGACCGGCGACAGATTCAGCGTGCCGTCGTTGTTCGCCACGTTCACGAGCGGATTGATCGCTTGCGTGATGGTGCCCAGCGGGCCCTTGACGGTGATAGCACCGTCGGCCAGCTTGACTTCCGCGCCTTGCAGCGCGATCGGGCTCTTACCTACTCGAGACATGTTTCTCTCTCCTCGGCTTTAAGCGACGTAGCAGATGACTTCGCCGCCGACGCCGGTAGCGCGCGCCTTGCGGTCGGTCATCACGCCCTTCGGCGTCGACACGATTGCCACGCCCAGGCCATTCATGACCTGCGGAATGTCGTTACGGCCGCGGTACACGCGCAGACCAGGCTTCGACACGCGCTCGAGGCGTTCGATGACCGGGCGACCTGCGTAGTACTTCAGCGCGATATTCAGTTCGGACTTCGCACCTTCCGCCTTGACGGCGAAATCGTCGATATAACCTTCGTCCTTCAGGACTTGCGCGATTGCAACCTTGACCTTCGACGAGGGCATCGCGACCGATACCTTCTCGACCATCTGCGCGTTGCGGATGCGAGTCAGCATATCGGCGATAGGATCACTCATGCTCATTTACGTTTCTCCTATTACCAGCTCGCCTTGGTCAGGCCAGGAATCTCGCCACGGAATGCGATTTCACGAATCTTGTTACGCGCGAGGCCGAATTTACGGAACGTGCCACGCGGACGGCCCGTGATCGCGCAGCGGTTACGCTGGCGGGTCGGGTTTGCGTTGCGGGGCAGTTGCTGCAGCTCAAGGCGTGCTTCGTAGCGCTCTTCTTCCGACTTGCTTTGGTCTTCGACGATCGCCTTCAGCGCTTCGCGCTTTGCTGCGAACTTCGCGACCAGGCGGGCGCGCTTCTTTTCACGTTCGATCAGTGCCAGTTTAGCCACGGTAACCTCAGTTTCTGAACGGGAACTTGAAGCTGGCGAGCAGAGCCTTTGCTTCGTCGTCGGTCTTCGCAGTCGTCGTGATGCTGATGTTCAGCCCACGCAGTGCGTCGATCTTGTCGTAGTCGATTTCGGGGAAAATGATCTGCTCTTTCACACCGATGTTGTAGTTGCCGCGGCCATCGAAAGCACGGCCCGACACACCGCGGAAGTCACGCACGCGGGGCAGGGCAACGGTCACGAAACGGTCGAGGAATTCGTACATCGCACGACCACGCAGCGTCACCATCGCGCCGATCGGGTATCCCTGGCGGATCTTGAAGCCTGCGATTGCCTTGCGAGCCTTCGTGACGACCGGCTTCTGACCAGCGATCTTCGTGAGGTCGCCAACGGCGTTCTCGATGATCTTCTTGTCAGCGATCGCTTCGCCAAGACCCATGTTCAGCGTGATCTTGGTGATGCGCGGCACTTCCATGACCGACTTGTAACCGAACTTCTCGATCAGGCCGGGCACAACCTTTTCTTTGTAAAACTCTTGAAAACGAGCCATTTTTTACTCCGCTGCGTCAGGCGCTCAGTACGGCACCGGTCGTCTTCAGGAAGCGAACCTTCTTGCCTTCCTCGACCTTGATGCCAACACGCGACGCCTTGCCATTCGCGTCGACCAGTGCGACGTTCGAAATATGCAGGGGCATCGTCTTCGCTTCCACGCCGCCCGTCGTACCCTTCATCGGGTTCGGCTTCACATGCTTCTTGACGAGGTTGATACCTTCAACCGTCACATGTTCTGCACCGACAGCCAGCACGACGCCGCGCTTGCCCTTGTCCTTGCCAGTGACGACGATAACTTCGTCACCTTTGCGAATCTTGTTCATCGCGACTCCTTACAGCACTTCCGGCGCCAGCGAAACGATCTTCATGAATCGTTCGCTACGCAGCTCACGCGTCACCGGCCCGAAGATACGGGTGCCGATCGGCTCAAGCTTGTTATTCAAAAGCACAGCGGCGTTGCCGTCGAACTTGATCAGCGAGCCGTCTTGACGGCGAACACCCTTGGCGGTGCGGACCACCACGGCGTTGTAGATTTCGCCTTTCTTCACGCGCCCGCGCGGCGTTGCTTCTTTGACGGTCACCTTGATGATGTCGCCAATGCCGGCATAACGACGCTTCGAGCCGCCGAGCACCTTGATGCACATGACTTCACGCGCACCCGTGTTGTCGGCTACTTCGAGCCGAGATTCGGTCTGGATCATGGTTTGTCTTTCCCAACTTAATCCGGATGCACCACCATGATGCATTCGGTCAGTCTTGGTCCCGTCAGCCAATCGGCTGCTTGGGTTGGAACAGCAGCGACGGCAAACGAAACCCGCCATCGCAATTCGGTGAATCTTTCGGACAGGCTGGCGCCAGTCCGCTTCCCCCACCAACTTCGCCCGCGACGGGGCTCCCATAAAGAGGGAAGACCGGGATTATAACAAATAATCCCGGTCACGCAAGCAAAAACTTTGCGATTTCAAGCACTTCTTGGCGAAGTGCCTGTTACTGCCTACTGCTCTGCCCGCTTAGATGACGCGAGCTGCTTCGACGAGGCGCGACACCGCCCAGGCCTTCGTCTTCGAAACAGGACGAGTTTCCTGGATTTCGACGAGATCGCCTTCGTTGCAGGTGTTCGCTTCATCATGCGCGTGGTACTTCTTCGAGCGCACGACATACTTGCCGTAGATCGGGTGCTTGACGCGGTGCTCGATCAGCACGGTGACGGTCTTGTCCATCTTGTTGCTGACGACCCGACCGACCAGCGTCCGCTTCAGCGAGGTTTTCACGCTATCGTTCATTTCTGGTTCGCCTTCTGAGTCATGACGGTCCGCACACGTGCGATATCGCGACGAACCTTCTTCAGCTGGCTCGTGTTCGTAAGCTGCTGGGTCGCGAGTTGCATGCGCAGGCCGAATTGCGCCTTCAGCAGGTCCGCCAGCTCCTTGTTGAGCGCGGCCTGGTCTTTCTGGAGAAGTTCGGAAGCCTTCATGTTTTCTCCTTAGGCGCCGAGCTGGCGCACGATGAACGTCGTCTTCAGCGGCAGCTTCGCTGCGGCCAGACGGAACGCTTCGCGTGCCAGTTCTTCGGTTACGCCGTCCATTTCATAGAGCATCTTGCCCGGCTGGATTTCGGCGACGTAGTACTCCGGGTTACCCTTACCGTTACCCATACGCACTTCTGCCGGCTTTTGCGAAATCGGCTTGTCCGGGAAGATCCGGATCCAGATGCGGCCGCCACGCTTGATGTGACGCGTCATTGCACGACGCGCCGCTTCAATTTGACGTGCGGTCAAACGACCGCGACCGATCGCCTTCAGACCGAATTCACCGAACGACACTGCGTTGCCGCGCGTCGCCTTGCCGGTGTTACGACCCTTCTGCTCTTTACGATACTTCCTGCGTTTCGGTTGCAGCATCGTTATTCTCCCGTCTTGCCGTCTTCGGGCTTGCCGGCGCCACGGCGCGGTGCGCCACGACGAGCACCCGGAGCGCCGCCTTCGCCGTCACGGCGCGGACGACGGTCGCCCGGACGCGCATTGCGACGCGGACGCTTGTCTTCGGCTACTTCTTCGACCACCGGCGCGTCATTGCGGCCGAGCGTGTCGCCCTTGTACACCCATACCTTGACGCCGATGATGCCGTAGGTCGTCTTCGCTTCCGAGGTCGCGTAGTCGATGTCGGCACGCAGCGTGTGAAGGGGCACGCGACCTTCGCGATACCACTCCGTACGAGCGATTTCGATACCGTTCAGACGGCCTGCGCTCATGATCTTGATGCCTTGGGCACCCAGACGCATCGCGTTCTGCATCGCACGCTTCATCGCGCGACGGAACATGATCCGGCGCTCGAGCTGTTGCGTGATCGAGTCAGCGATCAGCTGCGCATCGGTTTCCGGCTTACGGATTTCTTCGATGTTGACGTGAACCGGCACGCCCATGCGGCGTTGCAGTTCCGTCTTCAGCTGTTCGATATCCTCGCCCTTCTTGCCGATGACGACGCCCGGACGCGAGCTGTAAATCGTGATGCGCGCGTTCTTTGCCGGACGCTCGATGACGACCCGACCGACCGAAGCGTTCTTCAGCTTCTTCTTCAGGTATTCACGAACACCGATGTCTTCCTGCAGCATCGCCGCGAAATTGTTGTTGTTCGCGTACCAACGCGAAGCCCAATTGCGGCTGACAGCCAGGCGGAAGCCAGTCGGATGAATTTTCTGTCCCATCGTATGGCTCCTTAATTCCCGACCGTCACAGTGATGTGACAGGATTGCTTCTCGATGCGGTTACCGCGGCCCTTGGCGCGCGCGGTGAAACGCTTGAGCGATGCAGCCTTGTCGACGTAGATGCTCTTGATCTTGAGCTCGTCGATATCAGCGCCTTCGTTGTGCTCCGCATTCGCGATTGCCGACAGCACAACCTTCTTCACGATGCCAGCCGCCTTCTTCGGCGAGAACGTCAGAACGTTCAGCGCCTTGTCGACCGGCAAACCGCGGATCTGGTCAGCCACAAGGCGCGTTTTTTGCGCCGAGATGCGGGCACCGCGATGAATTGCTTTCACTTCCATCTTGATTGCCCCTTATTTCTTGGCCTTCTTGTCGGCCGCGTGACCCTTGAACGTACGGGTCAGTGCGAACTCGCCAAGCTTGTGGCCGACCATGTTTTCCGAGATGTACACCGGAACGTGTTGACGGCCGTTGTGAACAGCGATCGTCAGGCCGATGAAATCCGGCAGAATCGTCGAGCGACGCGACCAGGTCTTGATCGGCTTTTTGTCGCGCGAAGCTGCAGCCGCCTCAACTTTCTTCAGCAAATGGGCGTCGCAGAACGGACCTTTTTTTACAGAACGTGCCATTGCCTACTCCTTAACGCTTGTGACGGCGCTGGACGATCATCGTCGTCGTGCGCTTGTTGCTGCGGGTGCGGTAACCCTTAGCCGGCGTACCCCACGGGCTCACCGGGTCGCGACCTGCAGCCGTCTTGCCCTCACCACCACCGTGCGGGTGATCAACCGGGTTCATCGCAACGCCACGCACCGTCGGGCGGATACCACGCCAGCGGTTCGCGCCAGCCTTGCCGATTTGGCGCAGGCTATGCTCTTCGTTGCCGACTTCACCGATCGTTGCACGGCACTCGATGTGCACGCGGCGGATTTCGCCCGAACGCAGACGAACCTGCGCGTAGACGCCTTCACGTGCCAGCAGCATGGCCGACGTGCCAGCCGAACGCGCCATTTGCGCGCCCTTGCCCGGCAGCATCTCGATGCAGTGGATCGTCGTACCGACCGGAATGTTGCGGATCGGCAGCGTGTTGCCTGCACGGATCGGCGCTTCCGAACCCGACATCAGCTGTTGGCCGACGGTCAGGCCCTTCGGGGCGATGATGTAGCGACGCTCGCCGTCTGCGTAGAGCACCAGCGCGATGTTCGCGCTACGGTTCGGGTCGTACTCGAGACGCTCGACCTTTGCCGGGATGCCGTCCTTCGTGCGACGGAAATCGACGATACGGTAATGCTGCTTGTGACCACCACCCTTGTGACGCGTGGTGATACGGCCGTTGTTGTTACGGCCGGCGGTCGAGCTCTGCGAGTCGAGCAGTGCCGCGAACGGCTTGCCCTGGTGCAGATTCTTGTTGACCACCTTGACCATCGCGCGGCGACCCGGCGAAGTCGGTTTAACTTTCACGATTGCCATGATTACTTGGCCTCCGCTTCAAAGTTGATTTCCTGGCCGGGCTTCAGGCAAACGTACGCCTTCTTCACGTCCTTACGGCGGCCCATCGAACGGCCGAAGCGCTTTTGCTTGCCCTTCTGAACCAGCACGTTGACCGAATCAACTTCAACCTTGAACAGCAGCTCGACAGCCGCCTTCACTTCCTGCTTCGTGGCATCCGGTGCGACTTCGAACACGACTTGCTCGTTCTTGTCGGCAACCAGCGTCGCCTTTTCCGAGATCACCGGTGCGAGCAGGACCTGCATCAAACGATGATCGTTCTTGCGAATCTCGCTCATGACAGCAACTCCTCGATCTGGGCGACCGCAGCCTTCGTGACCAGCACTTTCTTGAAGTAGATCAGCGACAGCGGGTCAGCGTAGCGCGGCTCGACAATCGCCACGTGCGGCAGGTTGCGCGAAGCCAGGTACAGGTTCTCGTCGACCGTGTCCGTAATGATCAGCACGGAGTCGAGACCCATGGTCTTGAATTTGTCAGCCAGCAGCTTGGTCTTCGGCGCTTCGAGGATGATGTCCTCGACGACCGACAGGCGGCCTTCACGGGCCAGCTGCGAGAAGATCGAGCAGAGACCTGCGCGATGCATCTTCTTGTTGACCTTGTGCGAGAAGTTCTCTTCCGGCGAGTTCGGGAAGATGCGACCACCGCCACGCCACAGCGGGCTCGACGACATACCGGCACGAGCGCGGCCCGTACCCTTCTGACGCCACGGCTTCTTGGTGGTGTGCTTGACTTGCTCACGGTCCTTCTGTGCGCGGTTACCCTGGCGAGCATTCGCCTGGTACGCGACGACGACCTGGTGGATCAGCGCTTCGTTGTAGTCACGACCGAACACGACGTCCGACGCGTTGACCACTGCACCTTCCTGACCATTTTCGTTCAGGAGCTTGAGTTCCATTATTTCGCCCCCTTGGTCTTGACGGCCGGCGTCACGAAAACCTTGCCGCCCTTCGCGCCCGGAATCGCACCCTTGACGAGCAGCAGCTTGCGCTCTGCATCGATACGAGCGATTTCGAGGTTCTGCACCGTCACCGTAACGTCACCGAGGTGACCCGTCATGCGCTTACCCGGGAAAACGCGACCCGGATCCTGCGCCATACCGATCGAGCCCGGCACGTTGTGCGAGCGCGAGTTACCGTGGGTAGCACGGCCGGAGGAGAAGTTGTAACGCTTGATCGTACCGGCGTAGCCCTTACCGATCGACACGCCTTGCACGTCGACCTTCTGGCCCACTTCGAAAAGATCAGCACCGACCACGGCGCCATTCGACAGCTCAGCTGCCTTGGCCGCGTCAATGCGGAATTCCTTGAGGATTTCACCGGCTTCGACACCGGCTTTGGCGAGATGACCTGCCAGCGGCTTCGTCACGCGCGATGCGCGGCGGGAGCCGAATGCAACCTGCACGGCCGTGTAGCCGTCGGTTTCAACAGTCTTGATCTGCGTCACGCGGTTGTCCGACACGTCCAGCACGGTGACGGGAATCGAATCCCCTTCAGCCGTGAAGATACGGGTCATGCCAACCTTGCGACCTACGAGTCCAAGGCTCATCATTTTCTCCATTCCCGACTGCGATTGGTCGGGGCTGATTTACAAAATGCCGGGCACGCAAGGCCCAACTTTTTTACGCGAATACGCGAAAAGCCAAGCAGTATAGCCCGACTCATCGATTTCCGCAAGCAATACAAAGACTTAGCACCGCCCGGCACGCCGGATGGCGCCGAAAGCCTTACTGCAGCTTGATTTCCACGTCGACGCCAGCCGGCAGGTCGAGCTTCATCAGCGCGTCAACCGTCTTGTCGGTCGGATCGACGATGTCCATCAGGCGCTGGTGGGTACGGATTTCGAGCTGATCGCGCGACGTCTTGTTGACGTGCGGCGAACGCAGGATGTCAAAACGCTGAATGCGCGTCGGCAGCGGCACCGGGCCACGGACGATTGCGCCAGTCCGCTTCGCGGTATCGACGATTTCGGCAGCCGATTGATCGATCAGACGATAGTCGAAAGCCTTCAGGCGAATGCGGATTTTCTGTTGCTGCATGACGATTCCTTGAAAAGAGCGAGGCGATGTTGCATCGCCGGACACTAAAAGAACGCGAAACCTGTTACCTGCGGGGAGCGAGGCGCCAGCTTCCGAACGGTACTTCCACTGCTAAGCCCGCGATTCTACACGAAAAATCGGAATGGTGGTGTGCGTTTGTCAAGACGGCAACGCGCACGCCACAAAGACAAAACCGGGTCCCAGATCAAACTGGACACCCGGTTTCGACGGTACGACTGCCTACCGCGGAATCGCGGACCCCGGAGGGATCCGCGGATCGTCGATGTTACTCGATGATCTTGGCGACGACGCCGGCGCCGACGGTACGGCCGCCTTCGCGGATTGCGAAGCGCAGACCTTCTTCCATCGCGATCGGAGCGATCAGCTTCACCGTGATCGACACGTTGTCGCCCGGCATCACCATTTCCTTGTCCTTCGGCAGCTCGATCGAGCCCGTCACGTCCGTCGTACGGAAGTAGAACTGCGGACGGTAGTTGTTGAAGAACGGCGTGTGACGGCCGCCTTCGTCCTTGCTCAGCACGTACACTTCAGCCGTGAAGTGCGTGTGCGGCGTGATCGAACCCGGCTTCGCCAGAACCTGGCCACGCTCCACGTCTTCACGCTTCGTGCCGCGCAGCAGGATACCGACGTTGTCGCCTGCCTGACCTTGGTCCAGCAGCTTGCGGAACATTTCAACGCCCGTGCAGGTCGTCTTCACCGTCGGCTTGATACCGACGATTTCGATTTCCTCGCCGACCTTCACGATGCCGCGCTCGACACGACCCGTCACCACCGTACCGCGGCCCGAGATCGAGAACACGTCTTCCACCGGCATCAGGAACGCGCCGTCAACTGCACGCTCCGGCGTCGGGATGTACGTGTCCAGTGCGTCTGCCAGGCTCATGATCGCCACTTCGCCCAGCTCGCCCGTGTCGCCTTCCAGCGCCAGCTTCGCCGAGCCCTTCACGATCGGCGTGTCGTCGCCCGGGAAGTCGTACTTCGACAGCAGTTCGCGAACTTCCATCTCGACCAGCTCGAGCAGTTCAGCGTCGTCCACCATGTCGCACTTGTTCAGGAACACGATGATGTACGGAACGCCAACCTGACGCGCCAGCAGGATGTGCTCACGCGTTTGCGGCATCGGGCCGTCTGCTGCCGAGCAAACCAGGATCGCGCCGTCCATCTGCGCTGCGCCCGTGATCATGTTCTTCACATAGTCAGCGTGGCCCGGGCAGTCGACGTGTGCGTAGTGGCGGTTTGCCGTTTCGTACTCGACGTGTGCCGTGTTGATCGTGATGCCGCGCGCCTTTTCTTCCGGCGCCGCGTCGATCTGGTCGTAGGCCTTCGCTTCGCCGCCGAACTTCTTCGTCAGAACCGTCGTGATCGCTGCCGTCAGCGTCGTCTTGCCGTGGTCAACGTGACCAATCGTACCAACGTTGACGTGCGGCTTGGTCCGCTCAAACTTTTCTTTTGCCATGATTCTCTTCTTTCAAAAAATATCGGTTGGTAGCTTCAGATTTACTTCGACTTCGCGCTGATGATCGCTTCAGCAACGTTGCGCGGAGCTTCAGCGTAGTGCTTGAACTCCATCGTGTACGTTGCACGACCTTGCGTCAGCGAACGCAGCGACGTCGAGTAACCGAACATTTCCGACAGCGGCACTTCGGCGCGAACGATCTTGCCGCCGCCAACCATGTCTTCCATGCCCTGGACGATACCGCGACGGCCCGACAGGTCGCCCATCACGTTGCCCATGTAGTCTTCCGGCGTCTCGACTTCGACAGCCATCATCGGCTCGAGGACGACCGGGTTCGCCTTGCGCATCGCTTCCTTGAACGCCATCGAACCGGCCATGCGGAACGCGTTTTCGTTCGAGTCAACGTCGTGGTACGAACCGAACGTCAGGTGAACCTTCACGTCGACGACCGGGAAGCCAGCCAGCACGCCCGACTTCAGCGTGTCCTGGATACCCTTGTCGACCGCCGGGATGTATTCACGCGGAATCACACCACCCTTGATCTCGTCGAAGAACTCGTAGCCCTTGCCCTGTTCGTTCGGCTCGAGCGTGATGACCGCGTGACCGTACTGGCCGCGACCACCCGACTGCTTGACGAACTTGCCGTCGACGTCCTTCGCCGTCGAACGGATCGTTTCGCGGTATGCAACCTGCGGCTTGCCGACGGTCGCTTCCACGCCGAATTCACGCTTCATCCGGTCGACCAGAATTTCGAGGTGGAGCTCGCCCATGCCCGAAATGATGGTCTGGCCCGATTCTTCGTCGGTCTGCACGCGGAACGACGGGTCTTCCTGCGCCAGACGGTTCAGCGCGAGGCCCATCTTTTCCTGGTCAGCCTTGGTCTTCGGCTCGACAGCCTGCGAAATCACCGGCTCCGGGAACACCATGCGCTCGAGAACGATCGGGTTCGCCGGGTCGCACAGCGTGTCGCCCGTGGTCGCTTCCTTCAGGCCGACCGCAGCAGCGATGTCGCCTGCACGGACTTCCTTGATTTCTTCACGCTGGTTCGCGTGCATCTGCAGAATACGGCCGAGGCGTTCCTTCTTGCCCTTGGTCGAGTTCAGCAGCGTGTCGCCCGAGTTGACGACGCCCGAGTACACACGGAAGAAGATCAGTTGGCCGACGAACGGGTCGGTCATGATCTTGAACGCGAGCGACGAGAACTTCTCGTCGTCCGACGCCTTGCGCTCTGCTTCTTCACCGTTTTCGAGCTCGCCCTTGACCGGCGGGATGTCGACCGGCGACGGCAGGAAGTCGATCACGGCGTCGAGCATACGCTGCACGCCCTTGTTCTTGAACGCGGTACCGCACAGCATCGGCTGGATTTCGCACGCGATCGTACGGTCACGCAGCGCCTTGACGATGTCGGCTTCCGGCAGATCGCCTTCTTCCAGGTACTTGTTCATCAGGTCTTCGCTGGCTTCGGCAGCCACTTCGACCATCTTTTCGCGCCATTCCTTGCAGGTCTCGGCGAGCTCGGCCGGGATGTCGACGTAGTCGAACTTCGTGCCTTGCGACGCTTCGTCCCAAATGATCGCCTTCATCTTGATCAGGTCGACCACGCCCTTGAAGTTTTCTTCCGAGCCGATCGGCACCACGACCGGAACCGGGTTCGCCTTCAGGCGCAGACGGAGCTGGTCGTAGACCTTGAAGAAGTTCGCGCCGGTACGGTCCATCTTGTTGACGAACGCGAGACGGGGCACCTTGTACTTGTTAGCCTGGCGCCACACCGTTTCCGACTGCGGCTGCACGCCGCCCACTGCGCAGTACACCATGCACGCGCCGTCGAGCACGCGCATCGAACGCTCCACTTCGATCGTGAAGTCGACGTGGCCCGGGGTGTCGATGATGTTGATGCGGTGTTCCGGATAGTTGCCGCCCATGCCCTTCCAGAAGGCCGTGGTAGCAGCGGACGTGATCGTGATGCCACGCTCCTGTTCCTGCTCCATCCAGTCCATCGTTGCTGCGCCGTCGTGGACTTCACCGATCTTGTGGTTCACACCGGTGTAAAACAGAATGCGCTCGGTCGTCGTCGTCTTGCCGGCGTCGATGTGAGCGCTAATACCGATATTGCGGTAGCGCTCGATAGGAGTCTTGCGAGCCACTTTGATCCTCTACTGGGATAACACGATGCAGCCCTGCTGCATCATGCTTCAACACAAACGGGCGAGGCGCCTGAAAAGCGCACCCGCCCGGAATTTATTTCCGCAAACAGCCCAGCCAGGCGCTTAGAAACGGAAATGCGAGAACGCGCGGTTGGCTTCTGCCATGCGGTGAACTTCATCGCGCTTCTTCATCGCGCCGCCACGGCCTTCGGCCGCTTCGGTGAGTTCGCCTGCCAGACGCAGAGCCATCGACTTCTCGCTACGCTTCTTCGCAGCCTCACGCAGCCAGCGCATCGCCAATGCCATACGACGCGACGGGCGCACTTCGACCGGAACCTGATAGTTGGCACCACCAACGCGACGGCTCTTCACTTCGACCACCGGCTTCACGTTGTTGAGCGCAACGGTGAACACTTCCAGCGGGTCCTTGCCACCCTTGGTCTGGATTTGTTCGAATGCGCCATAAACGATGCGCTCTGCGACCGACTTCTTGCCGGACAGCATCAGCATGTTCATGAACTTGGCTACATCAACGTTGCCGAACTTCGGATCCGGCAACACTTCCCGCTTGGGGACTTCGCGACGACGCGGCATGATTCTTCCTTTACCTGTTCAGTTGGAGCTGCATCCAGCCCCGCGGTCACCAACAAACCCGATCACATCTTCACGACTAACCAGCTTGGCCGGGTGACCACTTACTCGACAGCACCGGCAATCCGGCACTCCCGCCTTGACCGCCCTGCGGCGATCCCTGATCAAAAACTGCTTACTTGGCAGCCTTTGCACGCTTTGCGCCGTACTTCGAGCGCGCTTGCTTACGGTCCTTGACGCCCTGGGTATCCAGCGAGCCGCGAACCATGTGGTAACGCACACCCGGCAAGTCCTTCACACGGCCGCCGCGGATCAGCACAACCGAGTGTTCCTGCAGGTTGTGGCCTTCACCGCCGATGTACGAAATCACTTCGAAGCCGTTCGTCAGACGAACCTTGGCGACCTTACGGAGTGCCGAGTTCGGCTTCTTCGGCGTCGTCGTGTACACACGGGTGCACACGCCGCGACGCTGGGGGCAGTCCTGCAGGGCCGGGCTCTTGCTCTTCGTCGTTTCCGACTGACGGCCTTTGCGAACCAGTTGGTTGATGGTTGGCATTGTTTATTCCTGAAATTGAACAAAATCTGCACATCGATTTCGGGCAAAGCGAGAATCGACGCACAGTTGACTTCCGAACCGGCGATACGGACACGAACCTTCGAACGCGACTCGGCCCACCGAATACCGGAACCCAGTATGATATTCCGGAAATGCCAACTAAGTCAACGGCTTGCGTGATTTGCCAGCCGCGCGGGCGGTTTACCGGAAGGGTCTGAACACCTGTGTCAGGCCGATTCGACGACGTCGATGATCTCGTCGCCGAAGCGTTCCAGCTTGCGCACACCCATGCCGGGGATATGGCGCAGGTCGTCGATCGTCTCCGGCGCGTTGCGCGCGATTTCGGCCAGCGTCGCGTCGTGGAAAATCACGTAGGCCGGCACGCCGTCGGACTTCGCGGTTTCCGCGCGCCACGCGCGCAGCGCATCCCAGCGTGCGCGCTCGCGCGTGCCCATGCCGGCCGTCGGGTCGACCCGCGTGCCGCTGCGGCTCGACGACTGGCGCGTGCGCTGCGGCTTCACGTAGCGGCGCAGCGTGACCTTCTCTTCGTTCTTCAGCACCGGCTTCGCGGCCTCGGTCAGCATCAGCGCGCCGAAGCCGCCATGGTCGACCGCCAGATAGCCGTACGCCACGAGCTGCCGGAAAATCGCGCGCCACTCGGGCTCGGACAGCGACGCGCCGATCCCGAACGTACTGAGCTGGTCGTGGCCGCGCTGCAACACCTTCTCGGTGCGGCCGCCGCGCAGGATCTCGATCAGATGGCTCGAACCGAAATTGAAGCCGCTCGCGCGCTGCGCGCGGAATACGCACGACAGCGCCATCTGCGCCTCGCGCGTCGCGTCCCACGAATCAGGCGGCTCGAGGCATGTGTCGCAGTTTCCGCACGGTTGGCTCGCCTCGCCGAAGTAGTTCAGAAGCCGCACACGCCGGCACGAGATCGTCTCGCACAGCCCGAGCAGCGCATCGAGCTTCGACGTCTGCACGCGCTTGTGCGCGTCGTCCGCATCGGACTCGTCGATCATCTTGCGCTGCTGGACGACGTCGCCGAGCCCATACGCCATCCACGCGTTCGCCGGCATCCCGTCGCGGCCCGCACGGCCGGTTTCCTGGTAGTAGCCTTCGACGCTCTTCGGCAAATCGAGATGGGCGACGAAGCGCACGTCCGGCTTGTCGATGCCCATGCCGAACGCGATGGTCGCGCACATCACGATGCCTTCCTCGCGCTGGAACATTTCCTGGTGCTTCTGTCGCACCTCGAACTCCATCCCCGCGTGGTACGGCAGCGCGCGCACGCCCTGTGCCTTCAGCCATTCGGCCGTTTCCTCGACCTTGCGGCGCGACAGGCAGTAGACGACGCCTGCGTCGGTCGTACCGTCCGCGTTCGTGTGCTCCGCGCGGATGAAGTCGAGCAGCTGCGCGCGCGCGTTGTCCTTCTCGACGATCCGGTAGCGGATGTTCGGCCGGTCGAAGCTCGACACGAACACGCGCGCATCGTCGAGCGCGAGGCGATGGATGATCTCGTCTCGCGTGATCGCGTCGGCGGTGGCCGTCAGCGCGATGCGCGGCACCGACGGGAAACGCTCGTGCAGCACCGACAGCTGGATGTATTCGGGACGGAAGTCATGCCCCCACTGCGACACGCAGTGCGCCTCGTCGATCGCGAACAGGCCGATCTTCGCGCGCTCGAGCAGGTCCAGGAAACGCCCGGTCATCAAACGCTCCGGCGCGACGTACAGCAGGTCGATCTCGCCCTCGCGCAGCGCGCGCTCGGTCGCCGCGGCCTCCGCGCCCGACAGCGTCGAGTTCAGGTAGGCCGCGCGCACGCCGACTTCGCTGAGCGCGGCGACCTGGTCCTGCATCAGCGCGATCAGCGGCGATACCACGATGCCGGCGCCCTGCCCGGCTTCGCGACGCAGCAGCGCCGGAATCTGGTAGCACAGCGACTTGCCGCCGCCCGTCGGCATCAGCACGAGGCAATCGCCGCCGCCGGCGACATGTTCGACGATCTCGCCCTGTTGGCCGCGAAATGCGGAATAACCAAAGACTTCGTCGAGAATTTCGAGGGCGCGGGACATGAATGATGAGAACGAGGACGGCGGACGATGACCGCGATTTTAACAACCCGCTCGCGCAGCGCGCGGCGAATCGTGCACCGTTGGCCAATCGACCGAGTTCGTTCGCGCGCATGACGGGCCTGCGCAAGCGTGCG
Organism: Burkholderia sp. BCC1640; assembly: GCF_902833125.1. NCBI lineage: Bacteria > Pseudomonadati > Pseudomonadota > Betaproteobacteria > Burkholderiales > Burkholderiaceae > Burkholderia > Burkholderia sp. BCC1640. Next base: position 224,045 of record NZ_CADFEF010000007.1, read on the forward strand.
GCAAGCCCGTCATGCACGTGAACGACGGATAAAAAAAACCGCCCGGCGGACCGGGCGGTTTCGACGACAGCGAATACGCAACGTGAGGCGGTTCGCGCCGCCCGTGCTTATTCGGCTGCCGGGTGTTGCGGCTCTTCCGCAGGCGCGCTCGGCGTGCCGAAGTCGAATGCCTCTTCCGCTGCGATCTGATCGAAACGCTCGCGGTCGGACATCTCCTTCGCCTTGCGTGCCTTGTGGAACGCGAGACCCGTACCGGCCGGGATCAGACGGCCGACGATCACGTTTTCCTTCAGACCGCGCAGATCGTCGCGCTTGCCCATGATCGCCGCTTCGGTCAGCACGCGGGTCGTTTCCTGGAACGATGCCGCCGAGATGAACGAGTCGGTCGACAGCGACGCCTTCGTGATACCGAGGAGCACGTTGTCGTACGACGCCGGACGCTTGTTCTCGGCGATCATGCGATCGTTCTCGTCCAGCATGTCGGAACGCTCGACCTGTTCGCCCGGGATGAAGCGCGTATCACCGTTGTCGGTGATCTGCACACGACGCAGCATCTGGCGAACGATCACCTCGATGTGCTTGTCGTTGATCTTCACGCCCTGCAGACGATACACGTCCTGCACTTCGTCGACGATGTAGCGCGACAGCGCCTCGATACCCTGCAGACGCAGGATGTCGTGCGGATCGGCCGGGCCGTCCACGATCATTTCGCCCTTGTTGACGACCTGAGCATCGTGGACCAGCACCTGCTTTTCCTTCGCGATCAGGAACTCGTGCTGATTGCCTTCGAGGTCCGTGATGACGAGACGCTGCTTGCCCTTCGTGTCCTTGCCGAACGACGTCGTGCCGGTGACTTCCGCGAGAATGCCGGCATCCTTCGGCGAACGCGCTTCGAACAGTTCCGCCACCCGCGGCAGACCGCCGGTAATGTCACGCGTCTTCTGCGCTTCGGTCGGGATACGTGCGAGCACTTCACCCACCTGCACTTGCTGGCCGTCCTTCACGGTGATCAGTGCGCCGACCTGGAAGCCGATCTGCACCGCGTGTTCCGTGCCCGGGATCTTCACTTCGTCGCCGTTCGCGTCGAGCAGCTTCACCTGCGGACGCACGCTCTTCGAAGCTTGCGAACCGCGACGCTTCACGTCGATCACGACCAGCGTCGACAGACCGGTCACGTCGTCGATCTGCTTCGCGACGGTCACGCCTTCCTCGACGTTCTCGAACTTCACCGTACCACCGTACTCGGTGATGATCGGACGCGTCATCGGATCCCACGTCGCCAGCTGCGTGCCGGCCTTGATCGCCGCGCCGTCGAGCTGCAGCAGCGTCGCGCCGTACGGGATCTTGTGACGTTCGCGCTCGCGGCCGATATCGTCGGTGATCAGCGCCTCGCCCGAACGCGAGATGACGATCTGCTCGCCCTTCGCGTTGGTGACGTAACGCATCGTCGCCGTGAAACGCACGATACCGTTGCTCTTCGCTTCGACCGACGACGCCACTGCCGCACGCGATGCCGCACCACCGATGTGGAACGTACGCATCGTCAGCTGCGTGCCCGGTTCACCGATCGACTGTGCCGCGATCACGCCGACTGCTTCGCCGACGTTCACGAGCGAGCCGCGGCCGAGGTCACGGCCGTAGCAGGCCGCGCACAGACCGTAACGCGTTTCGCAGGTCAGCGGCGTGCGCACGCGCACTTCGTCGATGCCGAGGCGTTCGATTTCCTCGACCGCCGTTTCGTCGAGCAGCGTGCCCGATTCGTACAGCGTTTCCTGCGTTTCCGGGTTCACGACGTCCGCGACCGCGACGCGGCCGAGGATACGGTCGCGCAGTGCCTCGACGACTTCACCGCCTTCGACCAGCGCCTTCATCGCCACGCCGTTCGACGTGCCGCAATCGTCCTCGACCACCACCAGATCCTGCGTGACGTCGACGAGACGACGGGTCAGGTAACCCGAGTTTGCCGTCTTCAGTGCCGTATCAGCCAGACCCTTACGTGCACCGTGGGTCGAGATGAAGTACTGCAACACGTTCAGGCCTTCGCGGAAGTTCGCGGTAATCGGCGTCTCGATAATCGAGCCGTCCGGCTTCGCCATCAGGCCGCGCATACCGGCAAGCTGACGAATCTGCACCGCCGAACCCCGGGCGCCCGAGTCGGCCATCATGTAGATCGAGTTGAACGACTCCTGGCGCGTCTCGTTGCCGTCGCGGTCCGTCACCGGCTCCGTCGACAGCTGCTCCATCATCGCCTTGCCGACCGCTTCCGACGTTGCCGACCAGATGTCGACCACGTTGTTGTAGCGTTCCTGCGCGGTGACGAGACCCGACATGTACTGGCGGTCGTACTCTTTCACCTTCTTCGCGGCGTCGCCGACGATCGTTTCCTTCTGCGGCGGCACGAGCATGTCGTCCACGCAGATCGAAATGCCGGCACGCGTCGCGAGACGGAAACCCGACTGCATCAGCTGGTCGGCGAACACGACCGTCGCACGCAGACCGCACTTGCGGAATGCGGTGTTGATCAGGCGCGAGATTTCCTTCTTCTTCAGCGGCTTGTTCAGCACCGAGAACGGCAGGCCGTGCGGCAGGATCTCCGACAGGATCGCGCGACCGACGGTCGTCGCGTACAGCGAGATCTTCGGCACGAATGCCGGCGCGCCTTCCGACTTGTCTTCGTTGTGGACCATTTCGGTGATCCGCACGTTGACGCGCGATGCCAGCTCGACTTCCTTGTTCTCGTACGCGCGGATCACTTCCGACACGCCCGTGAACGACAGGCCTTCGCCCTTGCCGTTGATCGCTTCGCGGGTCGCGTAGTACAGACCCAACACGATATCCTGCGACGGCACGATCGACGGATCGCCGTTGGCCGGGAACAGCACGTTGTTCGACGCCAGCATCAGCGTCCGCGCTTCCATCTGCGCTTCGAGCGACAGCGGCACGTGAACGGCCATCTGGTCACCGTCGAAGTCAGCGTTGAACGCCGCGCAGACGAGCGGGTGCAGCTGGATCGCCTTGCCTTCGATCAGCACGGGCTCGAACGCCTGGATACCGAGACGGTGCAGCGTCGGCGCACGGTTCAGCATCACCGGATGCTCGCGGATCACCTCTTCGAGGATGTCCCACACCACCGGCGTCTGGTTCTCGACTTCCTTCTTCGCAGCCTTGATGGTCGTCGCGACGCCCATCACTTCCAGCTTATTGAAGATGAACGGCTTGAACAGCTCGAGCGCCATCAGCTTCGGCAGGCCGCACTGGTGCAGCTTCAGCGTCGGGCCGACCACGATGACCGAACGGCCCGAGTAGTCGACGCGCTTGCCCAGCAGGTTCTGACGGAAACGACCGCCCTTGCCCTTGATCATGTCGGCGAGCGACTTCAGCGGACGCTTGTTCGCGCCCGTCATCGCCTTGCCGCGACGACCGTTGTCGAGCAGCGAGTCGACGGCTTCCTGCAGCATCCGCTTTTCGTTGCGGACGATGATTTCAGGGGCCTTCAGCTCGAGCAGACGCTTCAACCGGTTGTTACGGTTGATCACGCGGCGATACAGGTCGTTCAGGTCCGACGTCGCGAAACGGCCGCCGTCCAGCGGCACGAGCGGACGCAGTTCCGGCGGCAGCACCGGCAGCACCTCGAGGATCATCCACTCGGGCTTGATGCCCGAGCGCTGGAATGCCTCGAGGACCTTCAGGCGCTTCGCGTACTTCTTGATCTTCGCTTCCGAGCCGGTGTTCTTCAGCTCGGTGCGCAGCGTCTCGACCTGCTCGTCGATGTTGATCGCGCGCAGCAGTTCACGCACGCCTTCCGCGCCCATTTCGGCACGGAATTCGTCGCCGTATTCCTCGACCTTGTTGTAGTAATCCTCTTCGGTCATGATCTGCCGCGCCTTCAGCGGCGTCATGCCCGGTTCGATCACCACGTATGCTTCGAAGTACAGCACGCGTTCGATGTCGCGCAGCGTCATGTCGAGCACCATGCCCAGACGCGACGGCAGCGACTTCAGGAACCAGATGTGCGCGACCGGCGAGGCCAGCTCGATGTGGCCCATCCGTTCACGACGCACCTTCGCCAGCGTCACTTCGACGCCGCACTTCTCGCAGATCACGCCGCGGTGCTTCAGACGCTTGTACTTGCCGCACAGGCACTCGTAGTCCTTGATCGGCCCGAAGATCTTCGCGCAGAAGAGACCATCGCGTTCCGGCTTGAACGTACGGTAGTTGATGGTCTCCGGCTTCTTCACTTCACCGAACGACCACGAACGGATCTTGTCCGGCGAGGCCAGACCGATCTTGATCGCGTCGAAAACTTCTTCCTGTTGGACTTGCTTGAATAGATCGAGCAGAGCTTTCATTGCTTTCTCTCCGTAGTCCGATTAATTGCGGTCGAGATCGATGTCGATACCGAGCGAGCGGATTTCCTTCACGAGCACGTTGAAGGATTCCGGCATGCCTGCATCGATCACGTGATCGCCCTTCACGAGGTTCTCGTAAACCTTCGTCCGGCCGGTCACGTCGTCCGACTTCACCGTCAGCATTTCCTGCAGCACGTAGGACGCGCCGTACGCTTCGAGTGCCCACACTTCCATTTCACCGAAACGCTGGCCACCGAACTGCGCCTTACCACCCAGCGGCTGCTGCGTGACGAGCGAGTACGGGCCGGTCGAACGCGCGTGCATCTTGTCGTCGACCAAGTGGTGCAGCTTCAGGTAGTGCATGTAACCCAGCGTCACGCGACGTTCGAACATCTCGCCCGTGCGGCCGTCGTACAGGCGGACCTGGTTCTTCGACGGGTTCATGCCGAGCTGTTCCGCGATGTCGTCCGGGAACGCGAGGTCGAGCATCTTGCCCATTTCTTCCTCGGTCGCACCGTCGAACACCGGCGTTGCGAACGGCACGCCTTCGCGCAGGTTCTTCGCGAGTTCGAGGATCTCGTCGTCGGTGAAGCTTTCCAGGTCTTCCTGGCGGCCCGACTCGTTGTAGATCTTGGTCAGGAACACGCGCAGTTCCTCGATCTTCACCTGACGCTGCAGCATTTCGCCGATACGCCAGCCGAGGCCCTTCGCGGCCCAGCCGAGGTGCACTTCCAGAACCTGACCCACGTTCATCCGCGACGGCACGCCGAGCGGGTTCAGCACGACGTCTGCCGGACGGCCATCGGCCATGTACGGCATGTCTTCGATCGGGACGATCTTCGACACGACACCCTTGTTACCGTGGCGGCCTGCCATCTTGTCGCCAGGCTGCAGGCGGCGCTTCACCGCGAGGTACACCTTGACCATCTTCAGCACGCCCGGCGGCAGTTCGTCGCCTTGCGTGAGCTTCTTGCGCTTCTCTTCGAACGCGAGGTCGAACTGGTGACGCTTTTCCTCGATCGAGTTCTTGATCGCTTCGAGCGATGCCGCTGCTTCGTCGTCCGCGAGGCGGATGTCGAACCAGTGGTAGTGGTCGAGGTCTTCCAGGTAAGCCTGGTCGATCTTCGTGCCCTTCGCGAGCTTCTTCGGACCGCCGTTCGCGACCTTGCCCACCAGCATCCGTGCGAGACGCTGGAACGCGTCGCCTTCCACGATGCGCAGCTGGTCGTTCAGGTCGAGACGGTAGCGCTTCAGTTCGTCGTCGATGATCTGTTGCGCGCGCTTGTCGCGCTGAATGCCTTCACGCGTGAACACCTGGACGTCGATCACGGTGCCGCTCATGCCCGACGGCACGCGCAGCGACGTGTCCTTCACGTCCGAAGCCTTCTCGCCGAAGATCGCGCGCAGCAGCTTCTCTTCCGGCGTCAGCTGGGTCTCGCCCTTCGGCGTGACCTTGCCGACCAGCACGTCGCCCGCTTCGACTTCAGCACCGATGTACACGATGCCCGATTCGTCGAGACGGCCGAGCTGGACTTCCGCCAGGTTCGAGATGTCGCGCGTGATTTCTTCCGGCCCGAGCTTCGTGTCGCGTGCAACGACGTTCAGCTCTTCGATGTGGATCGACGTGTAGCGATCGTCGGCCACGACCTTCTCCGAGATCAGGATCGAGTCTTCGAAGTTGTAGCCGTTCCACGGCATGAACGCGATCAGCATGTTCTGGCCGAGCGCGAGCTCGCCCAGGTCCGTCGAGGCGCCGTCGGCCAGCACGTCGCCGCGCGAGACCTTGTCGCCCATCTTCACGATCGGACGCTGGTTGATGTTCGTGTTCTGGTTCGAACGCGTGTACTTGATCAGGTTGTAGATGTCGACGCCGACTTCACCTGCGACCGCTTCGTCGTCGTTCACGCGAATCACGATACGGCCTGCGTCGACATAGTCGACGACGCCGCCGCGGAACGCCTGAACGGTCGTGCCCGAGTCGACCGCGCAGGTGCGCTCGATGCCCGTACCGACGACCGGCTTTTCCGGACGCAGACACGGCACGGCCTGACGCTGCATGTTCGAACCCATCAGTGCACGGTTCGCATCGTCGTGCTCGAGGAACGGGATCAGCGAAGCAGCAACCGACACGATCTGCGACGGCGCGACATCCATGTACTGGATGCGGTCCGGCGTGACCATCATCGTTTCGCCGGCTTCACGCGACGACACGAGTTCGTCGACCAGCGTGCCGTTCTCGTCGATCGCGGCGTTCGCCTGCGCGATCATGTAGCGGCCTTCCTCGATCGCCGACAGGTAGTCGATCTGGTCGGTCACCTTGCTGTCCACGACCTTGCGGTACGGCGTCTCGAGGAAGCCGTACTCGTTCAGGTGCGCGTACAGTGCGAGCGAGTTGATCAGACCGATGTTCGGACCTTCCGGCGTTTCGATCGGGCACACGCGGCCATAGTGGGTCGGGTGCACGTCACGAACTTCGAAGCCTGCGCGTTCGCGCGTCAGACCGCCCGGGCCCAGTGCGGAAACACGGCGCTTGTGCGTGATTTCCGACAGCGGGTTGGTCTGGTCCATGAACTGCGACAGCTGCGACGAACCGAAGAACTCGCGGATCGCCGACGAAATCGGCTTCGAGTTGATCAGGTCGTGCGGCATCAGGTTTTCGCTTTCGGCCTGGCCGAGGCGTTCCTTGACCGCGCGCTCGACACGCACGAGACCCGCGCGGAACTGGTTTTCCGCCAGTTCGCCGACGCAACGCACGCGACGGTTGCCGAGGTGGTCGATGTCGTCCACTTCGCCCTTGCCGTTGCGCAGTTCGACGAGGATCTTGATCGTCGCGAGGATGTCGTCGTCCTGCAGCGTCATCGGGCCGGTGATCTCGTCACGGCTGACGCGGCGGTTGAACTTCATACGGCCGACCTTCGACAGGTCGTACGCTTCTTCGCTGTAGAACAGACGGTTGAACAGCGCCTCGACCGCTTCTTCGGTCGGCGGCTCGCCCGGACGCATCATGCGGTAGATCGCGATGCGCGCGGCCGTCTTGTCGGTCGTTTCGTCGACACGCAGCGTCGACGAGATGTACGGACCCTGGTCCAGATCGTTCGTGTAGAGCGTCTGGATATCCTTGATGCCCGCTTCGCGCAGCTTTTCGAGCACGCTTTCCGTGACTTCGTCGTTCGCGGTCGCGATCACTTCGCCGGTGTCGCCGTCGACGACGTTCTTCGCCAGCACGCGGCCGAGCAGATAGTCTTCCGGCACCGAGATGTACTTGGTCTTCGCGGCTTCGAGGTCGCGAATGTGCTTCGCGTTGATCCGCTTGTCCTTCTGGACGATGACCTTGCCGTCGCGATCCGTGATGTCGAAGCGCGCGACTTCACCACGCAGGCGCTCGGGCACGAACTCGAGTTGCGCGCCTTCGTCCATCAGCGTGAAGTTGTCGAACACGAAGAAGTTCGCGAGGATCTGTTCCGGCGTGAGGCCGATAGCCTTCAGCAGGATCGTGACCGGCATCTTGCGGCGACGGTCGACGCGGAAGTACAGGATGTCCTTCGGATCGAATTCGAAGTCGAGCCACGAGCCGCGGTACGGAATGATCCGTGCCGAGAACAGCAGCTTGCCCGAGCTGTGCGTCTTGCCCTTGTCGTGTTCGAAGAACACGCCCGGCGAACGGTGCAGCTGCGAGACGATGACACGCTCGGTGCCGTTGATGACGAACGAGCCCGTCGGCGTCATGAGCGGAATTTCGCCCATGTACACTTCCTGCTCCTTCACTTCCTTGACGACCGGCTTGTTCGGCGATTCCTTGTCGAGGATGACGAGGCGGACCTTCGCGCGCAGCGCGGAGCAGTACGTCAGGCCACGCTGCTGGCATTCCTTGATATTGAATGCCGGCGCGGACAGTGCATAGCTCACGAACTCGAGGCGCGCGAAACCGTTGTGCGAAACAATGGGAAATACCGATGTGAATGCGGCTTGCAAACCTTCAGGCTTGCGTTGCGTGCCAAGCACATCGGCTTGCAGAAACGTGCTGAATGATTCAAGCTGGGTGGCCAGCAAGAACGGAACTTGGTGAACGATGGGGCGCTTCGCGAAACTCTTGCGAATGCGCTTCTTCTCGGTGAAGGAATATTGCATACGATCTCCGAATCACGGCGGGTGCTGTCGAGGCGGGATACCTGGACGTTTCGAACCCGAGTGTTCACCGACTGAGACCCGATGGCCGCCCGATGGCTTGAACGAGCCGAGAAGCTTGGTGGTTGGCCGCTACCAACCGCTGGCTGACGGCAGCGGATGCCTGTGTTGCCCGCTACCCGACCAAACTTGCCTTCTGCAGTCGCTTCAGAAGACAAAGAGAAACGCCGATCGCGACCATCGCTTACGATTCGGCGGTTTTCTTTGGCTTCTGGGGCCGATTATTCGGGCTCCCGAATGAGTGCCAGAATAACGTCCCCACAAAGCACAAAAAGGCCGGCGGTGAAAATACCGCCAGCCTTCGCACAGCGCGTCGAAACTTACTTGACTTCGACCTTCGCGCCTGCTTCTTCCAGCTTCTTCTTGGCTTCTTCAGCAGCAGCCTTGTCGACGCCTTCCTTGACAGCCTTCGGTGCGCCGTCAACGACGTCCTTCGCTTCCTTCAGGCCCAGGCCCGTCAGTTCGCGAACTGCCTTGATGACTGCAACCTTGTTGCTGCCTGCTTCAGCCAGGACGACCGTGAATTCGGTCTTCTCTTCTGCTGCAGCAGCAGCGCCGCCGCCTGCCGGGCCAGCGACTGCCACTGCAGCTGCCGACACGCCAAACTTCTCTTCGAATGCCTTGACCAGTTCGTTCAGTTCCAGAACGGTCATCCCTTCGACTGCTGCCAGGATGTCTTCTTTTGCGATTGCCATTTGAAATACTCCTAAATTGAATTCGGATACAGCCAGCGATCAGTGACGCTGATGCACGCTCGATTACGCAGCTTCTGCTTGCTTCTTCTCGGCCAGCGCGGCAAGAGCACGCGCGAAGCCCGAAACAGGCGATTGCATAACGAACAGCAGCTTCGAGAGCAGTTCTTCACGGCTCGGGATGCTTGCCAGCGCTTGCACGCCAGCCTTGTCCATCACCTTGCCATCGAACGAACCAGCCTTGATGACCAACTTGTCATTGCTCTTGCTGAAGTCGTTGACGACCTTAGCAGCAGCAATTGCATCTTCCGAGATGCCGTAGATCAGGGGGCCAGTCATCTGCTCTGCCAGCGGAGCAAACGGCGTACCTTCAACAGCGCGACGCGCCAGCGTGTTCTTCAACACGCGCAGGTAAACCTGTTGCTCACGCGCTTTCGCGCGCAGCTTGGTCAGATCGCCAACCGCAATTCCACGATACTCAGCCAGCACAACGGTCTGGGCCTTCGCGACTTGCGCGGCAACCTCAGCGACGACGGCTTGCTTGTCTTCTCTATTAAGCGGCACGGTTAGCCTCCAGAAACGATACGTTCGGCACGAAACCTCACGTACCTCGTTCAACAACGGCGTCCGACCTCGTTAGGAGTATTTCCACCTCACGCCGTGAATCGCTTCACGACCTGCGGCTTCACCACTGCAAAACTTTTTCGGGTTCGCCATCTGCGTTGGCTTGAATTAAGGGATCGCCTGCCTGCTGCGCCCCACCAACGGTCTTTGATAACCGGTTGCCCGCCCTGCTGCACGAACAACCGCCCAAAGCCCATGTAGGCCGCTTCGCGAACGAAGCGGCCCGAATACTTGCTTACTGTGCTGCCAGCGTAGCCTGGTCGACACGCACGCCGACACCCATCGTGCTCGACAGTGCGATCTTGCGCAGGTAGACGCCCTTGCTCGTTGCCGGCTTGGCCTTCTGCAGCGCTTCGATCAGTGCCGACAGGTTCGAACGCAGTGCGGTCGATTCGAACGATGCACGGCCGATGGTCGCGTGGATGATACCGGCCTTGTCGACACGGAATTGCACCTGACCAGCCTTCGCGTTCTTGACTGCAGTCGCGACGTCCGGCGTGACCGTGCCGACCTTCGGGTTCGGCATCAGGCCGCGCGGGCCGAGGATCTGACCGAGCGTACCGACGATACGCATCGTGTCCGGCGAAGCGATCACGATGTCGAAGTCCATCTGGCCAGCCTTGATCTGCTCAGCCAGGTCTTCCATACCGACGATTTCCGCGCCTGCTGCACGAGCCTGCTCGGCCTTGTCGCCTTGTGCGAACACGGCAACGCGAACCGACTTGCCCGTACCTGCCGGCAGAACGACCGAACCACGAACGACTTGGTCCGACTTCTTCGCGTCGATGCCGAGCTGGACTGCGACGTCGATCGATTCGTTGAACTTCGCGCTCGCGCATTCCTTCACGAGTGCCAGTGCGTCTTCGATCGCGTACAGCTTCTGACGGTCGACCTTGGCGGCAAATGCCTGACGGCGCTTGGAGATCTTAGCCATTTACACGCCCTCCACAGTGATGCCCATCGAGCGTGCGCTACCAGCGATGGTGCGAACGGCTGCATCCAGATCAGCTGCCGTAAGGTCCGGCATCTTGGTCTTCGCGATTTCTTCGGCTTGAGCGCGCGTGATCGAACCGACCTTGTCGGTGTGCGGCTTGCTCGAGCCCTTGTCCACCTTCGCCGCCTTCTTGATCAGGACGGTCGCCGGCGGCGTCTTCATCACGAACGTGAAGCTCTTGTCAGCGTATGCCGTGATGACCACCGGCACCGGCAGACCCGGCTCCATGCCTTGAGTCTGCGCGTTGAACGCCTTGCAGAACTCCATGATGTTCAGGCCGCGCTGGCCCAGTGCCGGACCGACCGGCGGCGACGGGTTGGCTTTACCTGCAGGAATCTGCAGCTTGATAAAGCCGACAATCTTCTTTGCCATTTGTAAACCTCGTTGGAACGCCAGACGGCGTTCGGTGAGTGATAACGCGCGTTCGCCGTTGGCTACTGACGCTCCTCAACGGCCATAACGCGAGCCGTAAGCGCGAAGGTGGGCAGCCGAGGCTGCCCACCGAATCGGGATCAAACTTTTTCGACCTGACCGAACTCGAGTTCGACCGGGGTAGAGCGGCCAAAGATGGTGACCGACACACGCACGCGCGATTTTTCGTAGTTGACTTCCTCGACGGTGCCGTTGAAGTCCGTGAACGGGCCTTCCTTGACACGCACCATCTCGCCAACTTCGAACAGGGTCTTCGGGCGCGGCTTCTCGACGCCTTCCTGCATCTGCGACATGATCTTTTCGACTTCCTTCGGGGAAATCGGGGTCGGGCGGTTACGTGCACCGCCGACGAAACCCGTGACCTTCGCCGTGTTCTTCACGAGGTGCCACGTTTCGTCCGTCATCTCCATTTCCACCAGCACGTAGCCGGGGAAGAAACGACGCTCGGTTACAGCCTTGTGGCCGCCTTTGACTTCGACCACTTCTTCGGTCGGAACCAAGATCTGACCGAATTTATCCTGCATGCCAGCACGTTCAATGCGCTCCTGAAGCGCGCGCTGCACGCTCTTCTCCATACCGGAGTAGGCGTGCACGACGTACCAACGCTTTCCGCTCGGGGATGCCGGAGTATCGCTCATATCATTTCCAACCCAGAATCGCCGAGAAAATCACCCATTCGATCGATTTGTCACTCAACCAGAGGAAAATCGCCATCACGAGCACGAAACCGAACACGACAAGCGTGGTTTGCGTTGCTTCCTTGCGGGTGGGCCATACGACCTTGCGGACTTCCTTGTACGAATCCTTGGCAAATGCGATGAGGCTCTTGCCAGGCACGGACATCAGACCGACGGCCACGCCGGCGATGATACCTACCGCCAATGCGGCGCCGCGGACATACCACTGCTGGTTGGCCAGCCAGAAGAAGCCCACGAATCCGGCCAAGACCAGCAATACGCCCAGGGCCAGCATCAGCTTATCGCCGGAGGTATTTACAGTTTCGACGGATGGATTCGCCATAACACCTTAAAACAAATGCCACGTGGGACACGTGGCGATTTTTGGCAGGGGCAGAGGGAATCGAACCCCCAACCTTCGGTTTTGGAGACCGACGCTCTGCCAGTTGAGCTATACCCCTAAACCATGTTGGGGCCGGCTGCTGCCAGCCCCAAAACTGTCGATCAACGAATAACTGGCTTACTCGATGATCTTGGCGACGACGCCGGCGCCGACGGTACGGCCGCCTTCGCGGATTGCGAAGCGCAGACCTTCTTCCATCGCGATCGGAGCGATCAGCTTCACCGTGATCGACACGTTGTCGCCCGGCATCACCATTTCCTTGTCCTTCGGCAGCTCGATCGAGCCCGTCACGTCCGTCGTACGGAAGTAGAACTGCGGACGGTAGTTGTTGAAGAACGGCGTGTGACGGCCGCCTTCGTCCTTGCTCAGCACGTACACTTCAGCCGTGAAGTGCGTGTGCGGCGTGATCGAACCCGGCTTCGCCAGAACCTGGCCACGCTCCACGTCTTCACGCTTCGTGCCGCGCAGCAGGATACCGACGTTGTCGCCTGCCTGACCTTGGTCCAGCAGCTTGCGGAACATTTCAACGCCCGTGCAGGTCGTCTTCACCGTCGGCTTGATACCGACGATTTCGATTTCCTCGCCGACCTTCACGATGCCGCGCTCGACACGACCCGTCACCACCGTACCGCGGCCCGAGATCGAGAACACGTCTTCCACCGGCATCAGGAACGCGCCGTCAACTGCACGCTCCGGCGTCGGGATGTACGTGTCCAGTGCGTCTGCCAGGCTCATGATCGCCACTTCGCCCAGCTCGCCCGTGTCGCCTTCCAGCGCCAGCTTCGCCGAGCCCTTCACGATCGGCGTGTCGTCGCCCGGGAAGTCGTACTTCGACAGCAGTTCGCGAACTTCCATCTCGACCAGCTCGAGCAGTTCAGCGTCGTCCACCATGTCGCACTTGTTCAGGAACACGATGATGTACGGAACGCCAACCTGACGCGCCAGCAGGATGTGCTCACGCGTTTGCGGCATCGGGCCGTCTGCTGCCGAGCAAACCAGGATCGCGCCGTCCATCTGCGCTGCGCCCGTGATCATGTTCTTCACATAGTCAGCGTGGCCCGGGCAGTCGACGTGTGCGTAGTGGCGGTTTGCCGTTTCGTACTCGACGTGTGCCGTGTTGATCGTGATGCCGCGCGCCTTTTCTTCCGGTGCCGCGTCGATCTGGTCGTAGGCCTTCGCTTCGCCGCCGAACTTCTTCGTCAGAACCGTCGTGATCGCTGCCGTCAGCGTCGTCTTGCCGTGGTCAACGTGACCAATCGTACCAACGTTGACGTGCGGCTTGGTCCGCTCAAACTTTTCCTTGGCCATTTTCAACTCCCGAAAGGAATTTCACATGTTGCGCCGCGCGCAAACAGACACTGACTTTTTACTGCTGGTGCCCATGGGCAGGATCGAACTGCCGACCTCTCCCTTACCAAGGGAGTGCTCTACCACTGAGCCACATGGGCGCTATTACGCTTCAACTACACGGACTGGAGCGGGTGAAGGGAATCGAACCCTCGTCGTAAGCTTGGAAGGCTTCTGCTCTACCATTGAGCTACACCCGCACGGGCCACTAACGATTCCCTACCGCTCTCTGCGCTGATGTTCTGGTGGAGGAGGTTGGATTCGAACCAACGTAGGCGTAAGCCAACAGATTTACAGTCTGCCCCCTTTAGCCACTCGGGCACCCCTCCGTAGAGAACTGACGATTATGGGGGTGCATCGCACTCTTGTCAAGCAAATCCGGAAGATTATTTTCATTCTCTTCCAGCCCACTTGCGCGACTCACCCGACACCCACGCTCGCCCGGCTGAGGCAAGCACGAGAGGACCGCCGATCGGCGCCCACATCTTCGTCAGACCTCCGTCTTCAGCGTCGATTTGCATCTTCGCTAAAAACGAAAGACCGCCATCATAAGGCCTTCCGCGCATAATGCCAAGCGGGTAGATGCAAAAAATCCGCAATTTCCATGCCGGCGGGATTTGCAAAGGCATCCGGCAAACGCCAGGACCAATCCGAAGCCGTGTAACTGTGGCGCGCCAGCACACCGCCCGGCCGGGGTCAGCCAGGCTCTATGCAGAGGCTCCGCCACACCGGACATCGGATTCCGGATATAGCGCCTGCTCGCATCCTCCGCTGCGACACGCAGGAATCGAACCGTCAGAACAGGGGCCGCCATTGGCTCACGCTTCCTTCCTGCGGACAGAAAACAGGCGCGATACCATCCCGTTTTGACGCGATCGGGCCCCACTGCCCCCGCCGCCTCATTCAAAATCAGGACTTCTCTCGTGCCTTCGCGCGGTCTTCGTTGCCTCCATGTCGCACTCCCGCGGCATCACAATGCTGCAACAGGACGCTCAAAAAAGGCGCGCCAGTTCGTACGGCACATAACAACGTTGAAGTCCGTGTGTTTACGCCGACCGGAAATTGAGCCACTTGTAGGGATCGCGCCGACTGAAAACTGAGCCGGGCAATCAACCTATCCTGCTAGTTTTTCAGGCAGGGTGTTTGGGGATGATCCCGATGACCATGA